>NZ_JBKEAE010000088.1:0-11293 GCF_047971885.1 Tropicimonas sp.
GGAAATCCATCACCCGGGCGACCGCTTCGGGCTCCCTGGTGTACCTGATCGCCACCAGCCCGGCACCGCCGGCCATGCCCGTGCAGGCGGCCGGGCCGCAGGGGCTGCCGGTGGCGAGCCAGTCGAAACCGTCGCCGATCTTGTCGGACAGGTTCGAGATCTGCCAGTTGCCGGAATAGTAATAGGGCACGTTGGCGTTGATGAACTCGTCCGCGCCGGCGCGATAGGTCGATCCCGCCGCGGCGACCCAGACATCGCGCAGGTTCCGTCCCTCCTCGGTCCACCGCACCAGATCGGCGACGAAGGCGCGGGTGCCCTGGTCGACGGGCGCCGGCATGCCGTCCTCGGCGACGAAATTGCCGCCATAGCTGATCGCCGGGCCGGTCAGGCGGTGGCCGGAACGGTCAAACGCCATCGCGGCGGCCGATCCCTGGCTTTCGGCCACCGCAGCGGCGGCATCGACCCATTCCTGCCAGGTGGCATCTGGGCCGGGCAGATCGACCCCGGCCTGTTCGAACAGGGTCATGTTGGCAAAACCGCCGGTCAGGGTGAGCTGGGTCATGAAGCCGGTGATGGCCCCGGAGCCGTCGGGCCGCATCCAGTCGGCCTGTCCGCCGTAATTGGTGCGCCAGTAATCGGCATCGGCCAGATAGGGTGTCAGGTCGAGCCAGTGATCGGCCAGCGCCTTGAGTTCGGTCACCCGCGCGATATCGGGCCCGCCGCCGGCCTCGAGCGCGATCGGAAGCTGCTCGCGCACGGTCTGGTAGGACACGTTGTCGACGATCACGTTGATATCCGGATTGTCCTGCATGAAGCGGCCGAGAAGGTCGTTCAGCACATCGCCCTCCACGCCGTCGGAATACCACATGATGCGAACGTCGCCGGCAAGCGCTGCCGAGGCGAGCAAGGTCGAGCCGAGTGTCGCGGCCATGGCCAGTTTCAAGGAATTGCGTTTCATGTCTCATCTCCTCCCTGAGAATCGTTCCGTAGCAGACTGAATTTCCGCTTGTATCCGCTCGTAGCGCGGCGCGATCAAAGCGGCAGTTCCCTTCGTTCCCCCTGCATCGTCCAGTTTCGCGGATCGAGCACCCGCCCTTCGGCCTCGACCCTGCCGTCGGCGCGGAAGATCACCGTACCATAGTCGGGGTCCTCGAGACGGAATGCTCCGCCGGGCCCCTCCGTCAGGTCGAGCGCGTGGCGTTCGGCAAAACCCGGGGCGCTGTCGCCCATCCCGACCCGCAGCACCCATCTGCCGCCGCGGCCCGGCTGGCGCAGTTCCGCTCCGGCCGCGCCGCCGGTCGTTTGCAGTTCCAGCGGCCCTGCCCCGCGCAGCGCGACAAGCCCGCGCCCGGCGCAGGCGACGGCGCTGCCGCCGGTCACCTGCCATTCGTCGAAGGCTTCGGTGGGAAACCAGGCGTGGGTGAAGCCGATCTGTGGCGCCACGCCGTCGAAGATGACGATGGCAAGATCGCGGTACTGCTGCACCCTCGGCACATTGGCCGACCCGCCCCAGTAGGACGGGCGGCCATAGCCCGACTGGACCATCTCGCCGGGATGATTGACCCAGACCTGCGCACGCGGATTGCGCCCGATCCGGGCATGGACCAGCGTCTCCTGATAACCCCAGTCGCCCCAGCGGTAGAGCGCCGCCGAGCCGAGCGCGGTTTCGGCGGTCTTGTGGTGATAGAGGCGGCAAAAGGCGTTCTGCCCCTGCCAGAAGGTCCATTCCTGCGCCGTATCCGCCGCCCACGCCGCCCGTGCGGCAAGATCGGGCAGCACAAGCCCGTGGTCGCGCAGGCAGAGCGCAAGCTGCGCAAGGCAATTGACATGGGCGCCGTAGCCGCCCAGCCCCCAGAGCAGGCGGGCGATCCCGGTCAGTTCCAGCGTGTCGGTGGCGCAGAGCGAATGTTCGTAGCTGCGCCCCTGCGCCCCGGTCATCACCCCGTGATGGGCTGAGTTCGCCATGATCGTCACCAGCCGTTCGATCGCCTGCGCGGCGCGTTGGCGCAAATCGCCGTCGGGCGCCAGCGCATAAAGCGTCGTCAGCCCCTTGAGGTCGATGGGGAAATAGGGAGCGGAGTTGAATTCGGCCATCTCGGCCCGTTCGAAATGATCGAACCAGCCATGCAGGCGGGCGGCGCCGGCCTCGGATTGCGCGCGGCCGGTGCGTTGCGAGCGGACAAAGGTATCGTCGGGCAGGTGCAAACCTGCGAGATAACATGCGGTATGAAACAGAAGCGCATGATTTTCCGAGAAATACCACTGAACGTCATTGCCGGGCTCATCCATCCAGTAGCGGTAGGCCAGCATTGCCCGGTCGATGCGCGCGCACAGCGCTTCGGGCAGCAGGTCGCCATAGGCGCTGCGCGCCCAGATCAGTGGCACCAGCGCGAAATCGGCGCAATCCCGGCATTCCTCGATGGCGGGCAGTGCAAGCCCGATGGCGCGGATGGCCTCGGCCAGAGATGCCGGGCTGCCGATATCGAGGCAGGCCAGCGCCTTTTCGGTATCGGCCTCGGCATCGGCGGCGATCCAGGCCAGCGCCTCGGCGATGCGTGCCGCCTGCGGGCCGGGCGCGGCGCCGAGCGCGGCGGCGTGGCTGACCTCGGCCCCCAGCCTGGCGGAGGTGGAGAATCCGTTGCAGGCGATGTCGAAGTGGAAATAGCGGAAATCGGCGGCGATTCCCGCCGCGTCGCAGAGCGCTGCCCCTTCGGCTCCGGCGGGAATGCGCAGCGGGTGGCTCTGGCTGTCGTGGGTCATGAAGTGGCCGGCAACGGTAACGCGGCCGTCGACCGTGGCCGGGAAGGGGACCGGCAACACCAGCCGGATCGTATCGTCCCTGTCGTAGTGGTGCCGGTCGAGGTGCATCGCCCCGAGCGAAGCCTCGACCGCCGCGACGGTCGCCGGATCGGCGCCATAGGGAAAGGCCGCCTCGGCCACCGGGCCGGAGAGCCAGACGAGATGGATGCGCAATACCGCGTCGCGTTCGGCCAGATCCTCGAACCAGACCGCGATTTCATTGTCGCCCGCCGCAAGCGACACGTCGAACTCGGCGTATTCCATTGCGTTGCGGGTGGCCGGCGACAGCCAGCCCGCGGCCTGTCCGTTCGCCACCAGCCGCGCCGCGCCACAGATGCCCAGCCGGAGCCGCGCGATGCCGGCCTGCTGCGCCCGCACCGCCGTACGCGCCCAGCCGCCCAGCCGCGTTGCCCGGAACCAGAAGCCCGACAGGTCGAGAAACGCCGAGCCCATCGGCAGCACGTTGCGCGCGGTGGACCAGTCGGGCGCGAAGAACGGCTGCGGCGCCTTGCCCCGTACCTCGGCGATATAGGCGGTCCGGCACGGATAGGTGTGGGGGATGACGTTCCTGTCCCTGGTCAGGAAGAAGGTCGAGTCCATCTCGCCCTGCATCGGCGCGTCGGGCACGTCATAGGCGGTCTCGCTCAGCGGTGTAACCTGCCAGTGGGTCAGGGCCTGATCGGCGACGAGGGCCATTCTAGCGCAGCTCCTTCACCGGAACGGGGGTGAAATCCCAATAGGCCTGATTTTCGCCGGTCATGCCCCAGACAAAGGCATAAGGCCCGGTTCCGGCACCCATGTGGATCGACCATGCCGGCGACAGCACGACATCGCCGTCGGCGACCACCAGGTGGCGGGTGTTGTCGGGGCGGCCCATGAAGTGCATCACCCGGTGCTCCGCCGCCAGATCGAAATAGCAATAGGCCTCCATCCGGCGCTCGTGCAGGTGCGGTGGCATGGTGTTCCACACCGATCCGGGAGCCGGATCGGTGATCCCCATCAGCAGCAGGCAGGACGGTGCGACCTCGGGGTGGATATACATCGCCAGCGAGCGGACGTTCGCCCTGGCCGGATCGCCCATCTCGACAACCTTCGCTTCGCTCCGGGGGATCAGCCGGGTCGGAATGTCGGCGCCGGCGGGAACCGAGTTCATGTAGAACCGGGCCGGCCGGCCCGGATCGGCGCTGCCGAGCGTCACCGCCCTGCTGCCCCGCCCGACATAAAGCACGTCGCGGTTGGCCAGCGGATGGCGCGTGCCGTCGACCTCGGCCCAGCCGGCGCCGCCCAGATTGGCGATGCCCATCTCGCGCGCGGTGAAGAAGTGCTCGGTGCCAAGCTCGTCGCCCGCGCCAAACGACAGGGGCGTTTCGGTTGGCACTGCGCCGCCGACAATCATCCGGTCGACATGGGTATAGGCGAAGGCGATTTCGCCGGCGGTGAACAATGCCTCGAGCATGAAGGTCTCGCGCAGGGCCTGTCCGCTCATGCCGTCGATCTGGTTCGGCCCCGCGCCGTAGCGCTGGATCATCGTCATGGCTGGCCTCCTTCCGGGATGCGGCCCGCCTCGACCAGCGCGAGGATCGCCAGCGACTGGCCGTAGGCGGTTGGTTGAATGGGAATGTCGCGATAATGCTGCAGGTCGTGCCCCATGCGGGTGCCGTAGCTGACCCCGTGAACGACGCCGCCGGCATCGATGGCGCCCAGAACGGCCTCGACCGCGCGCAGGCCGGCGGCGCGCCAGCGAGGTGTGCCCAGCCCGATCCGTGCCCCCTTGAGCAGCCCATAGGCAAATCCCGCCGTGGCCGAGGTCTCGGCGTAGCTGCCGGGTTCGTCGAGCAGCGTCGGCCACATGCCGCCGGCCTGCTGCAGCGGCAACAGCGCCGCGGCCTGATCGCGCAGGGCATCGGTCAGGAAGGCCCGGGCGGCGGGCGAGATCTCGGCCAGTTCGAACAGATCGACGATGCCGGCGGTGATCCAGGCATTGCCGCGCGCCCAGCGGGCCCGGGCGAAATTGTGCCGTCCGTCAAAGGTCCAGCCGTGGAACCACAGCCCCGTCGCGCGATCGGCAAGGAAATGGGCGTGGACGAGAAACTGCCGCTCGGCTTCCGCCACCAGATCGCGCCGCCCGCTGGCCTGCCCGTAGGCGGCCAGAAACAGCGCGACCATGTAGAGCGTGTCGTCCCACATCTCGCCCCGGTTCACCCGGTCGGACACGTCGTGCTGGAAACCGCCATAGGGGGTGCGGGCAGCACTGGCCAGCAGGCGGTCGGCCCAGTCGTCCAGAACCGCCCGCAGTGCCGGATCGCGCGTGTGATCCCAGTAGAGCGCCAGCCCCAGCATCGGGGCGGTGGTATTGACGTTCTGCGCCGGCAGGCCGCGCGCAAGCGCCCGCGCGTACCAGCCGCCGATCAGGGCGCCGAGCGCCGCGTCGTGGCCGCGGTCGCGCCAGAGCTGGCAGAGCCCGAACATCCCCACGCCCTGCGGCCATTCCCAGGCGTCGAAACTGATGTAATCGCCCGCCGTCCCGTCGAGGTTGGGTTCGTCGAACCGCCCGTCGTCGGCAAGCGATGTCAGCCCGGCGACAAGCCGGTCGAGCGCGGCGCGCGCCCGTGACCGCAGGGAATCGGATGTGGTCTGCATGGCTCCTCCCTGAAAAAAGATTGCAATGTGCAAGAAACAGATCAATATGTAAATTTCTTCCACAATGCCGGAGACCCCATGGCCCGAACGCGCATATCCGACATTGCCCGGCGCCTGGGTGTTTCGACGGCGACGGTGTCGCGCGCGATCTCGGGGCGCGGCTATGTGCGCGGCGATCTGGCCGAACGCATCCGGGCCACCGCGCACGAGATGAACTATGCCCTGCCCGACGCGCCGGCGGCGCGAAAGGTGCTGCTGGCATCGTCGGGCGACGCGATGGTCGATTTCCAGCGCAGCCAGTTCACGCTGCATGTGATCGAGGGGCTGAAGGCGCGCGCCGGGGCGCTGGGGGTGGAGATCGAAACCCATACCTTCCCGTCGTCCGGCGATCTGTCGGATCTGTGCCGCGCCGTTGCGGCGGGCGGTATCCTCGGCGTGCTGTTTCTGACGGTGGACGACGCGATGCTGCCGCCGATCCGTGCCCTGCCCTGCCCGGTTGTGCTGATCAACGGCGACGATCCCGAGATGCGGATCAGTTCGGTCACGCCGTGCAACCGGTCGGCGGCGGCGCTCGCCGCGCGGCATCTGACGGCGCTGGGGCACCGGGATATCCTGTTTCTGACGCGGATGGGGCGCCGCACCATCCTGCGGCGGCTCGAAGGGCTGCGCGACGTGCTGGGCGAAAGCTTCGTCCCGGCGCTTGTCGTCGATGTCGAGGACTGGACGGTCGCGGCGGCCCAGGCGGCGGTGGCGCGGGCGCTTGGCGCCGGAAAGCGGTTTACCGCGATCCTCGCGGCAGGTGACATTCTGGCCGCCGGGGCGGTGCTTGGGTTGCTGGATGCCGGGTTGTCGGTGCCCGGCGATATCTCGGTCATCGGGATCGACGGGCTGCCGCAGGGCGAGTTCGTGAGCCCCGCCCTGACGACGGTGGCGATCCCCATGCAGGCGGTGGGCGCGCAGGCGCTCGATCTGCTTGCGACAACGGCGAAGCTGCGCGGCACCAGCCTGCAACTGCCGGCGAAGCGGATCGAACTGGCTTGTTCGCTGATCGAACGGGCGTCGACCGCGCCCCTGTCAGGCCATCAGGTTCGCCCGCAGGAATGACAGGACAGCCGCGCGCATGGCCGGGGTTTCGGCATGGCCGCCGGCGGGTTCGACATGAAACGACAGGCGCTCCGCCGCGCCCGCCCGCTCATAGGCATCTTCCAGATCGGCGCGGGCGATGGCGAAAGCGCCCGGCGGGGTCAGCGGGTCGCGCATGCCGGCGCAGATCTGAAGCGCGCGGGGCGCCGCAAGCCCCGCGATCTGCCCGGTGCGCAGGGCGGCGGTCAGCCCCGGCACGGTCATGTAGATTCCGTGCAGATCGTGCGCGCCGGTGCGGATAAGCTCGCCGAGATCGGCCATGCAGCACAGTGCCGAGGCCGCCCGGATCCGCCCGTCCAGTGCGGCCAGCCACCACGCTTGGGTGCAGCCCATCGACAGGCCGAGGGTCCCGATCCGGTTTCCGTCGACCGATGGCTGCGCCCGCAGGAAGCCGATGCCGGCCGAAAGCTCCGCCAGCATCTGGCCGAAGAGCGTCGTCCCCTGCCACAGATGCGCCTTGGTGCGCGCCGATTCGCCCGGCTGCCGGCGGGCGCCGAAGCCCGGCATCTCGATACACAGCGCCGCGCAGCCCAGATCCCGCAGGGCCGGCGCATAGGGGCCGGCCAGCGACGGGCGCCCCTCGATCAGTTCGTCGCGGCCGAAATCGAACCGGTTGCCGTGGGCATGGCAGTAGAGACCCGCCGGCACCGGCGGCTCGCCGTCGGGCGGGTGCAGGAACCACGCCGGGACCGGCTCGCCATCGGCGGCACGAAACCTCAGATCCTCCAGCACCCATCCGCCGAGGTTCCGGGTGCCGCTGCGGTCAGCCGCAGCTTCGGGTACCGGCGTGCCGCCGAGCATCCGCCGCAACGTGGCGCGCCGGTCTTCCGCCACGGTATCTCTGCCCTGCATCCTGACGCTCCCTGACTGTGCCGGGCGACGATACCGTCCGGGCCGCGCCGCTCGCAACGGCAAACCCGGCCCTCCGCCACGGGCTCCATGCGTCACGGGGTCCGGTGGCACCGGCTTCCCATCGGCCGCCCGCGCAGCCGCCGCAATTTCTGCTATCGTATAAAATATCATTATACGTCATATGATTGCAATCGACTTATGATGTTAAACATTAAATACATAAATTGACAATACAGTTGGTTTGTCGCATTTACATATGAGATTCAACCGATCATTATCGAGCAAGGAACGCGCAAAGGTAACGAATCGGGATACAAGGCATGGAGCAGTGGATAGCTGTTTCAGGCTCGGAACGCGCTGTTTCCCAAAACGCTGTCAGAGCCGAGATCTACCTGTGGCTGTCGGGTGTCTTCGCCCGCGAGCAGACATCCGCAACGCTCGCCGCCTATCTGTCCGGTGAGGGGCGCGAGGTGCTTGCCCGGATCGCCGCGGTCCCCGCCCTGGGCGATGATGCCGGGCGGATCGTTGCGCTGACTGCGGGCTGGAAGGGCAACGACCGGCAGGTGCGCGATCTCGCCGCCGCCTTCGCGCGGCTCTTTCTCGTCTACGGGCCGCAGCAGGTTCCGGTCTACGAATCCGTCTATACCAGTGAAAGGGGCCGGATCTGCCAGCAGGCAACCACCGAGATCGGGGAATTGCTCGGCCGGTACGGGCTGAGCGCCGACGGATGGCCGGAACCGGCCGATCATATCGCTGTCGAGCTCGAATTGCTGGCCTATCTGACGTTCCGCGCCGACAACGACGGCGAGGCCGAGGCCGGGCGGCGCGAACTGCTGGCCCGGCACCTGCTGCTCTGGGGCCCGGAATTCTGCGCCCGCTGCATCGCCAGCGATACAAGCGGGTTCTACGCCGCCGCCGCCCGCATCCTCGACGCACTTCTCGTACTGGAGCGTACCGCGCCGGTCGCGGCCGGTGTTTCTTCGACCACCAACCCCAACGGCGAAAGCGCGCAGCACGCGGCGCCCGCCCAGCATCAAGCTACGGAGGACTCGTAATGAGCCAGCATTTCACTCTTACCTCCCGCCGGTCTGTCCTGAAGGGGATCACCGCGCTTGGTGCGGGAACCCTTCTTGCACCGTCGTTGCTGCGCCCTGCCCTCGCGGCCGCCGGCGACGCCGTGATGGACGGAGAGATCGTCAACGGGTCGCACTTCGGCATCGGCTATTTCAAGGTCGAGGGCGGACGGATCGTCGGCGTGCGCCCGCATGAGGCCGACCTGCATCCGGTCGAAATGCTCGATACCCTGCCCGACTGGGTCTATTCGCCGGATCGCATCAAATACCCGATGGTGCGCAAGAGCTTCCTCGAAAAGGGCGTCGACAGCGACCGGACGGAACGCGGCAAGGGCGAATTCGTCCGCGTCAGCTGGGACGAGGCGCTCGACCTGATCGCCAGCGAGCTGAAACGGGTCAAGCAGACCCACGGTAACGGCAGTATCTATGGCGGTTCCTACGGCTGGCAGACGCCGGGGCTTCTGCACAACTGCCAGAACAACATGTACCGGTTGCTGAACCTGCATGGCGGCTATGTCGATGACGTGAACACCTATTCGACCGGCGCCATTCGCGTGATCCTGCCCTACGTGATCGGCGGTTCCTTCTATGACGGCTCGGCATGGCCCGGGATCATCGAGAATACGGAGCTTATCGTGTTCTGGGGTTCGAACCCGGCGATCTGCGACCGCATCGGCTTCAACGTTCCCAACCACGCCGGGTTGCAATATCTGGATGAGTTCAAGGCGTCGGGCAAGCCGTCGATCGTGGTCGATCCGATCCGCAACCAGACTGCGGAGCTTCTTGGCAGCGACTGGATCGCGCCGCGTCAGGGCACGGACGTGGCGATGATGATCGGCGTTGCGCATACGCTTCTCGACGAGGGTCTGCACGACGAGGCGTTCCTTGCCGATTACTGCGTCGGCTTCGACGAATTTGCCGCCTATCTGACCGGCGAGGCGGACGGCACGCCGAAGACGGCGGACTGGGCCGCGGAGATCTGCGGCGTCGATGCCGAACGGATCAGGGAACTTGCCCGCGAGATGGCCTCGAAGCGGACGCTCATCACCATGGGATGGTCGATTCAGCGCCAGCATCATGGCGAACAGGGTCCGTGGATGGCCTTCACGCTGGGCTGCATGCTCGGACATATCGGCCTGCCGGGGGGCGGCGCCGATTTCACCCTGCATTATTCCAACTACGGCACGCCCAAGGGAACCGCTCCGGTCTTCCCCGGCTTTTCGGCCGGCGTCGCGCCCGAGGGGCTTCCGGCGGCGATTCCGTGCTCGCGGGTTCCGTGGGTCATGGGAAACCCCGGCGCCGAATACGATTACAACGGCACGCGTTACACGGCACCCGATCTGCGGCTTGTCTACTGGGTCGGCGGCAACCCGATGCACCACCATCAGGAGCGCAACCAGCACATCAAGTTCTGGCAGAATCCCGAGACCATCATCGTCCACGAGCTTTTCTGGACGCCGACGGCGCGCTTTGCCGATATCGTGCTGCCCATCGCCACCAACTTCGAAAAGAACGACATGTCGGTGATCAGCGAACAGAATGTCGGCCTTGCCGCGATGAAGAAGGCGATCGATCCGCTGTTCGAGTCCCGCTCCGACTATGCGGTTTTCAGCGAAATTGCCAGGCGGCTGGGTTTCGAGCAGGAATATACCGAAGGCCGCGACGAGATGGCGTGGCTCAGGCACATCTACGAGGAGGGGCTGAAGGACGCCGAGGCCAAGGGTCTGGAGCTTCCCGATTTCGACACGTTCTGGAACGAGGAGTCGGTGCTGACCTATTCGGTGACGGAGGAGGCGAAAAACTATGTGCAATACGCCGCATTCCGCGAGGATCCGCTGCTGAACCCGGTGGCGACACCCTCGGGCCTGTTCGAGATCAATTCGCGTCAGATCGGCGGGTACAATTATGAGGACTGTCCGTCGCATCCGACCTGGATGGAACCCTTCGAGCGGCTGGGCGGTGCGATGTCGGACAAATACCCGCTGCACGTCAACACCCAGCACCCGATGTACCGGCTGCATTCGCAGCTCGACAATGCCGAACTGCGCCATGTCTACGAGGTGAAGGGCCGCGAACCGGTGCTGATCAACCCCGAAGACGCGGCCGAAAGGGGCATTTCCGACGGTGATCTCGTCCGCATCTACAACGATCGCGGGCAGGTGCTGGCCGGTGCGGTGGTTTCCGACACGATCAGCCGCTCGCATATCAAGCTTTCGGAAGGCGGCTGGTACGACCCGCAGGAGCCGGGCGTGCCGGGAGCGCTGTGCAAGCACGGCGACGTCAACGTTCTGACGCGCGACGTGGGCACATCGAGCCTTGCGCAGGGGAACTGCGGCCATACCGCGCTGGCCGAGATCGAGAAATACCAGGGCGAGGCGCCCGATATCACGATCTTCCAGGCAATCGCCTGAGCCCGACATCCAGATACATCGCGAAGCGGCAGGCACCAACCGGTGCCTGCCGCGCCGGGTGCGATCAAGACATGAAGGAAATACACCAGATGGCTGACACTCGCCGACCTGCCGGCCGCGGGCGGACCAGGACCTCGATCGCCCTTGCGCTGCTGACCGGCGGCATTCTGGCCGGGGTCGTGCTGTGGATCGGGTTCCACAAGGTGCTCGACTATACCAACCGGATGGATTTCTGCATTTCGTGCCACGAGATGCACGACACCGTTTATCAGGAATATATCAAGACCCCGCATTTCAGCAGCGCTTCCGGCGTGCAGGCAACCTGTGCCGATTGCCATGTGCCGACGCAGTTCTGGCCCAAGATGGTGGCCAAGG
>NZ_JBKEAE010000093.1:0-2557 GCF_047971885.1 Tropicimonas sp.
CTGGTGCCCGAGGAGGCCGAGCGCGAGACTCACTCGACGCAGCTCGCCTATCTCCAGCTTGCCATCCTCGTCCTCGGTACGCTGGGGGCGGTGCTGACCTATGTCTTCAACCTGTTCGACGGAAACTGGCTGCTCGGCAAACAGGGCCGCGAATTCATCGAACAGCCGACCTGGGTCAAGGCGGGCATCGTCGTCGCGGCGCTGATCTTTCTCTACAACATCTCGATGACGGTGCTGAAGGGCCGCAAGACCGCGATCACCAATATCCTGCTGCTGGGGCTGTGGGGTATTGCGCTGCTCTTCCTCTTCGCCTTCTACAACCCGATCAACCTGGCGCTGGACAAGCAGTACTGGTGGTTCATCGTCCACCTCTGGGTCGAAGGCACCTGGGAACTCGTCATGGCCTCGATCCTCGCCTTCCTGATGCTCAAGCTGACGGGCGTGGATCGCGAGGTGGTCGAGAAATGGCTTTATGTCATCGCCGCGCTGGCGCTCTTCTCGGGTATCCTGGGGACCGGCCACCATTACTACTGGATCGGCATGCCGGGATACTGGCAGTGGGTCGGCTCGATCTTCTCGAGCTTCGAGGTCATGCCCTTCTTCGCCATGATGGCATTTGCCTTCGTCATGGTCTGGAAGGGCCGGCGCGATCACCCGAACAAGGCCGCGCTGCTGTGGTCGCTCGGCTGCGCCACGCTGGCCTTCTTCGGCGCCGGCGTCTGGGGCTTCCTGCATACGCTGCACGGGGTGAACTACTATTCGCACGGCACCCAGATCACGGCGGCCCATGGCCATCTCGCCTTCTTCGGGGCCTATGTGGCGCTGAACTGCGCGATCATGACCTACGCGATGCCGGTCCTGCTGGGGCGTGACCCCTACAATCAGGTCCTCAACATGACATCGTTCTGGCTGATGGCGGGCGGGATCACCTTCATGACCTTCACCCTGACCTTTGCCGGCACGGTGCAGACCCATCTTCAGCGGGTGCTGGGCATGCCCTACATGGATGTGCAGGATCAGCTCTGGGTCTTCTACGTCATGCGCTTCGGCTCCGGGCTTGCGGTGGTGGTGGGGGCCTACCTCTTCATCTATGCCGTGCTGGCTCCCGGCAAGGAGGTCATCGAACCCGGCGCGGTGGAAAAAGCCCGCCTCAAGGCCGAACACACACCTGCGGAGTAATCCCCGATGAATGTGCACAACGATCTGGAGGGGGCGGCAAGCGCCCCCTTCTACCTGCCTCAGGGCGACGAATGCGAGATTTTCGCCACCGCCGCCGAAAACGACCTGCCGGTTCTGCTCAAGGGGCCGACCGGCTGCGGCAAGACCCGTTTCGTCAGCCACATGGCGGCACGGCTGGGTCGTCCGCTGCACACGGTCGCCTGCCACGACGACCTGTCGGCGGCGGATCTGATCGGGCGCTACCTGCTCAAGGCCGGCGAGACGGTCTGGGTCGACGGGCCGCTGACCCGTGCCGTCCGCGAAGGCGCGATCTGCTATCTCGACGAGGTGGTGGAGGCGCGCAAGGACGTGACCGTGGTGCTTCACCCGCTGACCGATGATCGCCGCATCCTGCCCATCGACCGCACCGGCGAGGAACTCGAGGCCGCGCCTGGCTTCATGCTCGTGGCCTCCTACAACCCCGGCTACCAGAATATCCTGAAGACGCTGAAACCGTCGACGCGGCAGCGTTTCCTGTCGGTGGAATTCGATTTTCCGCGCCCCGAACATGAAATCCCGGTTGTCGCGCGCGAATCCGGTCTCGACGAGGAGCGCGTCCGGCCGCTTGTCCGCCTTGCCGGCAAGCTGCGCGATCTCAAGGGTCAGGATCTGGAAGAGGGCGTTTCGACCCGTCTGGTGATCTATGCCGCGACGCTGATCCGGCAGGGCATGCCGGTCGATCGCGCGGTACTGGCGGCGATGATCGAGCCGCTGACCGACGACCGGGATGTGAAGCGCGGGCTCCTCGACCTCGTTACCGCCATCTATGGGTGAGGCAAGCGGTGATGCCGGTCGAAATCGAGCCATGGGAACCCGAAGAAACAGTCGGGAAACTTTGGCACGGGTTTGCCAGCCGTCTGGACGCGCCCGTCGTCCATGAAGGAGCCCGGGTCGGCCTTACCGAGGTCGGCGGGCGGTTGGCAGTCCTGTTTCGGGGGCTCGGCGGCGATCCCTCCGTCGAGATCAAACCGGTATTCGAGGAGCAAAGCCGCCACCGGCTCTCGTACCGCCGGATGCTGGGCACCTGGGCCGAAACCGCTCCGCGGGCGAGTTTCGACGGTGCCGCCCTGCGCCTGCCCGAAAGTCTCGCCGTCTTTCCCTCGCGCGAGGCCAATGCCGCGCTCTATATCTGGCTGGCCGCCTGCGCCGCCGGGGCCGAAGCCGGCGCGACCGAGCCGCTCGACCCGCTTCAGGCCGACCTGCTTGCGCTGCATCAGTCCCAGGCAAGCGTTCGCCGCGCACTGGAAGAGGCCCCCGGATTCCGCCCGCTTTACGGCGAGCTTCGCGCCGCCGCGCTGATCCAGCGCAAGATTCCGCGCCTGCCGCCGACCGAGGCGGC
>NZ_JBKEAE010000099.1:0-28789 GCF_047971885.1 Tropicimonas sp.
AGGCGTGCTCCCTGTCGACCGGCGGGAAATCGAAGGTGGTGCGACGGTCATCGCCGGCCTTGCCCTCACGGTCGTATTTGCCCGACAGGAAACCGCCGGCCAGCGGACTCCAGACCATCAGACCGATATCCTCGGACATGAGCATCGGCACGATCTCGCGCTCCAGCCCGCGACCGGCCAGCGTGTAATAGGCCTGCAATGAAACGACCGGCGCCAGCCGGCGCATCTCGGCGATGCCGACCGCCTTCATGATCTGCCACGCCGCCCAGTTGGACAGGCCGATGTAGCGGACATGCCCCTGCCGGACGAGCGTGTCGAGCGCCTCGAGCGTTTCGACCATGGGCACTGCCGGATCGAACCCGTGGATCTGATAGAGGTCGATATGATCCATCCCCAGACGGGTCAGACTCGCCCTGGCCTGGTCGAGGACATGCCCGCGCGAAGCGCCGCGCGCATTCGGCCCATCGCCCATCGGCCCCATCACCTTGGTGGCAATCACCACATCCTCGCGCCGCACGCCCAGATCCCGGATCGCCCGGCCGAGGATGCGTTCGCTTTCCCCGCCCGCATAGACATTGGCGGTATCGATGAAGTTGATCCCCGCGTCGAGCGCTGTGCGGATCAGCCCGTTCGCCTCTTCCTGTCGCAACCGGCCGATATGGCCCCAGATGCCGTCCGAGCCGCCAAAGGTCATGGTACCGAGGCAAAGCTCCGAAACAAAGAGGCCGCTGTGGCCCAGCCGACGATAGCGCATGCGAAGGTCCCTTCCGAAAGCGGCGGCACCATGCCGCTCGCGTCTTGTCCCGAAGATGGGCCGGCGGGCGGGTGCGGCGCGACGCCGATCCTCGCAAAATCCTGCCCGATTCTCTCAATCCCCGCGATGAGTGTTTGGATCGCAGGTCAGGCGGGGCTAGACAGGCCCCATGCAGACAAACGGATTCGAAGACCTGAAGATACGCGCGCTGGGGCTCTGGCAGGCGCTCGGACGCGAAACGCCGGTGCCGGGGCTGGTGGTATCCTCGGCCACGGCGCCGAGCGGACCGTTCCATGGTGTCTACCAACCCTCGCTCTGCGTGGTGCTGCAGGGTGCCAAGGTCAGCTATCTGGGCGCACACCCCTACCGCTACGATGCCGGAAAATGCCTGATCGCCTCGCTCGACGTTCCAATCCGGGCCGAGATAACCGATGCCTCGCCCGACATTCCGTATGTGGCCATAGCGCTCGGTATCGAGCCGTCGGTCGTGGCGGAACTGCTGCTCGAACAGGACTGCGGGGAACCCCCGACTTCGGCGGCACTTGGGGTACATCCGCTGCCGGACGAACTGCACGATCCGCTGCGCAGGCTGCTCGCCCTGCCCGAGCGGCCCGGCGATATCCCGGTTCTCGCCCCGATGATCCGGCGCGAGATCGTCTGGCGCCTGCTCAGCGGACCCCAGGGCACGGCACTGCGCCAAATCGGCCTCGCCGACAGCAGGATGGGGCGGATCGGCCGCGCCACCGCATGGATTCGCGACCATTTCACCGAACCGCTGAGCGTGCCGCATCTGGCCGCGCTCGCCGCGATGAGCCCCGCGACCTTTCACCGCCATTTCAGGACCGCGACGGGCATGACACCGGTCCAGTACCGCAAACGGCTTCGCCTGCAGGAAGCGCGGCGGCTGCTGCTCGACGGGGCGGATGTGGCGCGAACAGGCTACACCATCGGCTACGAGAGCGCATCGCAGTTCAGCCGCGAATACCGGCGGCTGTTCGGCGCCCCGCCCGGCCGCGATATCGCCGCGATCCGCGCCTCGGCCTGAGGTGGATCAACCGGTGCCCGCAGCGACGGACCGGTCGCCGACACCCCAGTCCAGCGCCTGCATCTCGCGCAGGCGGCTTGCGGTGCGTTCGAATTCGAAGCTGCCCTCGCCTTCGAGATAGAGCATCCCGGGTTCGGCCGCTGCGGAACAGATCAGCCGGACCTTCGCCTCATAGAGCGCGTCGATCAGGATCACGAAGCGCTTCGCCTCGTTGAAATTCGACCGCCCCAGACAGGGAATGTCGGTCAGCACCAGAACCTTCACTACCTCGGCAATGGCGAGATAATCCGCCGGCCCCAGCGGCCGCCCGCACAGATCGAAGAACCCGGCCCGCCCGACACCGTTGCGAAAGGCCGGGATTTCTACCGGCCGCGCCTTGACGGTCAGCACCAGCGGCGGCGCGTCTCCGCCCGTCAGGTCATCCCATATCCGCTGGATCGCCTGGCGCGCCGCGTGATCGTTCGGGGTGAAATAGACCGGCGATCCGGCCAGCTTTTCCTGCCGGTAATCGGTATCCGAGGCCAGTTCACGCACCACCATCCACGCTTTCAGCATGTCGATGAACGGCAGGAAAAGCTGCCGGTTCAGCCCGTCCTTGTAAAGCTCGTCCGGCGCCCGGTTCGAGGTTGTCACCACCACCACACCCGCCGCGAACAGCCGCTCGAACAGGCGGCCGACGATCATCGCATCGGTGATGTCGGTGATCTGCATCTCGTCGAAGCAGAGCAGATCGACATGGGCGATCACCTCGTCGGCGACGGGAACGATCGGGTCCCGCACGCCGCGCTTGCGGGCCTCGTGGAAACCGGCATGGACCTCCTGCATGAAGGCGTGAAAATGGACGCGCCGCTTGCGGTGGGTGCGAACCGCCTCGAAGAACAGATCCATCAGCATCGACTTGCCGCGTCCGACCCCGCCCCAGAGATAGAGCCCGCGTACCGGCTCCGGCTCCCCGGATTTCGAAAAAAACCCGCGCAGCCCGCCGCGGGGGCGCGGCTTCGCGTGGCCAAGCGCGCGCCGTACGCGCTCCAGCTCCGGCAGGGCAGCAAGTTGCGCCCGGTCCGCCGCCAGCAGCCCCCCGGCGACACGTTCGTCGTATATTTCTGTCAGCGATCGGGTCATCATCGATGACTTATGCGGCGGCGGCGGATTTGAAAAGCCGAACCCGCACCGGCAGACGCTGCGGCGAACCGTCAAGCTCCCCTTATGGAACCCATCAGGAAATCTCGCTTGACCGGACCCCTGCACCTCTGCAACGTCCGGCGAATGAGAACCCGTTCCCCCCTTGTCACGCCGGTGCTTGTCGCCGGATGTCTCGTCATCCTGGTGAGCTTCGCCATCCGCGCGTCCTTTGGCGTATTCCAGATCCCGATCGCCGGGGAATTCGGCTGGCTGCGGGCCGATTTTTCGCTCGCCATCGCGATCCAGAACCTTGCCTGGGGAATCGGGCAGCCTGTCTTCGGTGCGCTGGCCGAACGGTTCGGCGACCGCAAGGCAATCCTGCTCGGTGCGCTCAGCTATGCGGTGGGGCTGACCGTTTCGGCCTATGCGACCACCCCGGGCGAGCACCAGTTGCTGGAAATCCTCGTCGGTTTCGGCGTTGCGGGAACGGGGTTCGGGGTGATCCTCGCCGTGGTCGGCCGCGCGGCAAGCGACGAGAACCGCTCCATGGCGCTGGCCATCGCCACCGCTGCGGGATCGGCGGGGCAGATGGTCGGTCCGCCGATTGCCGAATGGATGCTGTCGTTCATGAACTGGCAGCAGGTATTCGTCGCCTTCGCGGCGGCAATCCTTGCGGTAATGCTGGTACTGCCGATGATGCGCAGTCCGGCGCGCGCGGCACCTGCATCGGGCCAGCAGGACATGGGCACCGCCGTTCGGCGGGCGCTGCGCGACCCGTCCTTCACGCTGATCTTCCTGGGCTTTTTCAGTTGCGGCTACCAGCTTGCCTTCGTGACGGCCCATTTTCCGGCCTTCGTCACCGAGATGTGCGGCCCGATCCAGACCGGCGGATTGCTCGACAGTCTCGGGATATCCTCCACCGGCATTCTCGGGGCCGCCGCCATCAGCCTGATCGGGCTGGCCAATATCGGCGGCACGCTGCTGGCCGGCTGGGCGGGCAAGCGCTGGAGCAAGAAATACCTGCTGTCGGGCATCTATGCCGCGCGGACGGTGGTTGCTGCCGCCTTCATCCTCGTGCCGATGACTCCGGCCACGGTGCTGCTGTTCTCGGCCGCGATGGGAACTCTGTGGCTGGCCACCGTGCCGCTGACAAGCGGGCTGGTGGCGCAGATCTACGGGCTACGGTACATGGGCACGCTTTACGGCATCGTCTTCCTGTCGCACCAGATCGGTTCGTTCCTCGGCGTCTGGCTCGGTGGCCGGATGTACGACATCACCGGAAACTATACTGCGGTCTGGTGGGTCGGGGTCGGGGTCGGCGCCTTCTCGGCGCTGATCCAGCTTCCGATCGACGAACGCCCGATCGACGAACGCGACGACCCGGACAGCGCGGCGCTGGCGGCCTGAGAGCAACGGCCACAAAGACCGAGCGCTCTTATAATCCGGCAGAACTTTGCTGCCGTTCGTATGAGGCGCAAGCGGCGCGAGCTCCGGACCGGAGGCTGGCGCAGCAACATATGTTCGTGGCGCTTTATGCCAGCCACATCCGAGCGACATCGGAGCAATGTACCGACATCGACCAGGCGTATTTCACGGACGTCTCAAGGGGCTCGATGCCGTTCCGGCTGTCTACGCGGCAAGCCCTTTCGACCCGAGCCCGAGGTATTTGCGGCGCCGGTCGGCAATCAGCGCCCTGCGGTCCATCCCGTCCAGCCCCTTCAGCATCGACCGGAGGGAATCGCCGACACGGTCCACTGTCTGCGGCCGGTTCCGGTGCGCCCCGCCAACGGGTTCGGGCACCACAAGGTCGGTCACCGTAAGTTCCTGAAGGTCCTGCGCCGTCAGCCTCAGCGCCTCGGCGGCCTCGCGCATCTTGTTGGCGTCCTTCCACAGGATCGAGGCACAGCCCTCGGGCGAGATCACCGAATAGATCGAATGTTCGAGCATCGCCAGACGGTTGGCGGTTGCAAAGGCAACCGCCCCGCCCGAGCCGCCCTCGCCGATGATGACCGATACCAGCGGCACGCCGATGGTCAGGCATTTCTGCGTCGACCGGGCAATCGCCTCGGACTGGCCACGTTCCTCCGCCCCCTTGCCGGGATAGGCGCCGGGGGTATCGACCAGCGTCACCACCGGCAGGTTGAAGCGGTCGGCCAGATCCATCAGGCGGATCGCCTTGCGGTAGCCCTCGGGGCGGGCCATGCCGAAATTGTGCTCGATCCGGCTGCCGGTATCGCTGCCCTTCTCGTGACCGATCACCACCACCGGGCGATCGTCGAACCGGGCCATCCCGCCCAGCACCGCGTGATCGTCGGCAAAGTTCCGGTCGCCGGCAAGCGGCGTGTAATCGGTGAACAGCCGGTCGATGTAATCCTGGCAATGCGGGCGGTCGGGGTGGCGCGCCACCTGGCATTTCTGCCAGCGCGACAGCTTGCCGTAGAGATCCCTGAGCATCGTGGCAGCCTTGGCATCGAGCGCCTTCGCCTCGTCCTCGATATCCATGTCGGGATTCGCCCGGGCCATGGCCCTGAGTTCCTCGGCCTTGCCTTCGATTTCGGCCAGAGGTTTCTCGAACTCGAGATAGTTCATGCACCGCTCCGTTTCTGCTCGGCTCCATATGCGCGCGCCGGGGACGATTTGCAACTCGGGCGGGCACATCGGGCCCGGCGCCGCACGCGCAGGAAGCGTCAGTTGCCGGCGATCAGCGCGGATTGCCTCACGATCACCTCGGCCTGCTTGATCGAGGCGATATCGACCAGCCGCCCCTTGTAGACGGTGGCGCCGGCACCCTCGGCGCTGGCCTTTTCCATCGCGGCAAGGATTTCCCGGGCCTCGGCGACGGCCGCTTCCGATGGGGTGAAGACCTGGTTGGCAAGCGCCACCTGCCTGGGATGGATCGCCCATTTCCCAACCATGCCGAGCGTGGCCGAACGCAACGCCTGTGCACGATAGCCGTCATCGTCGGAAAAATCGCCGAACGGGCCGTCGACCGGCAGCACGCCGTGGGTACGGCAGGCCGCGACAATCGCCGCCTGGGCCCAATGCCACGGATCGGACCAGTACTTTGCCCCGTCGCGCAGCATGTAGTAATTCTCCTGCGTGCCGCCTATGCCGGTGGTCTGCATGCCCATCGAGGCGGCGAAATCCGCCGCGCCCAGGCTCATCGCCTCCAGCCGCGGCGAACTGGCGGCGATCTCCTCGACATGGGCGATGCCGGCGGCGCTTTCGATGATGACCTCAAAGGCGATCGGTCTGGAGCGCCCCATGGCAGATTCGATGGAAGTCACGAGCGCGTCCACGGCATAGACATCGGCCGCGCAGCCGACCTTGGGGATCATGATCTGGTCGAGCCTGTCGCCCGCCTGCTCCAGCAGATCCACCACGTCGCGGTACCAGAAGGGCGTATCGAGCCCGTTGATCCGCACGCTCAGCGTCCTGGCGCCCCAGTCCACATCGCCGATCGCCTGAACGATGTTGCGGCGCGCTTCGGCCTTGTCGTCCGGTGCAACGCTGTCTTCGAGATCGAGGTTGATCACATCCGCCGCGCTGGCCGCCATCTTTTCGAACAACGCCGGGCGCGAACCGGGGCCGAAAAGCTGGCAACGGTTGGGGCGGGCGGGCGCGGCGGGCTGGATGCGGAAGCTCATGTCAATCTCCGGCAAGGATGTTTCGGATTCAATCGCGTCCGGGATAGATAATTGCGTCCCGACTGACAAGCCGCTTTTCGCATCGGCAGCATGCCATGCCGCAACGCAGCGCGCGCGTCAGTCGCTGTCCGCGATCGCGGCGACGGTACGATCGAGCCACAGCCGCCCGGAATCCACCCCCGCGACATAATCGTCGAGCGGCCCGGCGAGCGATGGAACCGCATCGCCAATCCGCTCTGCCTTCAGATAGACCAGCGCCAGCAAACCGAACACCGCCAGAGCGACGAAAAAGCCGAACCAGAACCCGCCGCGTCTTTCCGCCGGGGCCGATACAGGTGCCGGCGCGGGAGCCGGTGTCGTGGCTATCGGCGCATCGGCGGCATCTTTTGCCACGGACGGTTCGCGCCCAACCGCCACCGCCATATCCGAAGCCGCAGGGGCGGCTGCCGGCGCTTCCGGCGGCGCGACCGCGGCGGGAGCGGGGCCGGGTTTCTCACCCCGTCCGATGCGCTCCAGCCTGCGGGCGGCCTGCTCGCGCTCGGCCTCCTCGCGCAGGATCGCCAGAACATTCGGGTCGACGGCCCGGCGCGGAACTGGCTGCGCCATCGGCTCGTCCGCCGCTTCCGGGCCGTCCGGTTGCGAATCCGCCGGTACCCCGGCCTTCTCGTCCGGCCGGAAATACCAGATTTTCCGGCATGAGGAGCATTGCACCTCGCGCCCGGTCTCGGGGATAACTCCCGGATCGACGGCGTATCGCGCCCCGCAATTCGGACAGATCAGCCTCACGTCGCCCCCTCGACCCGGGCGCTCCGCCGCCCCTTGTGCGTTCCCGGCGGACTGTGGCGCAGCAACGGGCAAAACTCAATGGCCCGGGCGCCGCACCCGGCCGTTGAAACCCGCCCGGCGCTCGGGCAGAAGGAAACGGCAATGATTTGGAAAGATCCCTTTGGCCGGGACAAACGGCGCATCCCGCCCGGCAACCATGCCGGGCGCCCCTGCCCTGTACGAATTGCAAGAGACGAGCCGACATGCTGCAATATCTCAGATCGCTGATCTTCATCGTCCAGATGTACCTGATGATGGTGCTGATGGCGCTGGCCTTCACCCCCTTCGTGCTGATCCATCGCCCGCTCGCCTTCACCGCCTGCCGGACCTATTGCCGGTGGGTCCGCTGGACGGCCGCGTGGATGATCGGACTCCGCTCCGAGGTGCGCGGAGATACACCGACCGGAGAATGCCTGATCGCCTCCAAGCACCAGTCGTTCTTCGACATCATCATGATCGTCTCCGAAGTTCCGCGACCGAAGTTCATCATGAAGGCCGAGTTGCGCTGGGTGCCGATTGTCGGCTGGTACGCGATCTGGATCGGCTGCGTGCCCGTCGACCGCGGCAAGCGGGGCCGGGCCATAGAGGAAATGAAACAGCGCGTCGAAGCCGGCCGCAGCGCGCCGGGCCCGTTGATCATCTATCCGCAGGGCACGCGCGTCGCGCCGGGGGCGCAACTGCCCTACAAGATCGGCTCGGGCGTGCTGTATGAGCAGCTTGGCCAGATCTGCGTTCCGGCGGCGACGAATGTCGGCGTGTTCTGGCCGCGCCGGAACATCCTGCGCAAACCGGGGCTTGCCGTGGTCGAGTTCCTTCCGGTAATCGAACCGGGCCTGCCGCGCGACACCTTCATGGCGGAACTGGAGAGAGTCGTCGAGGAAGCCTCGAACCGGCTGATGGAGGCGGCTGGTTTTCATGCGGCGCACTGAGAAAATGGCAGGGGCAGCAGGGTTCGAACCCGCGACCTACGGTTTTGGAGACCGTCGCTCTACCAGCTGAGCTATACCCCTACGGCCGGAGTTCTGTAGGTTCTCCGGCCCAAAGCGTCAAGCCAATATCGAACGGCTGGATGCGGGGAAAGCGGCCCATCCGGCTGCGAATTTCCACATCCAGCCCGGTCACCGGAATCGGCGAACTACCGGTCGCGTCGACGCGGCATCCCCGTGGGCGAAGACGATACGACACCATGTGACCGCCCCCTCACCATTGCATGCGGAATCCGAGCGAAGCCCCCAGAGTGTAATTGTCCGATGGGCGGTCGAAAGCGGCGCCGAGATCGGCCTCGCCATAGACGGCAAACATGTCGTCCCTCCACCGATAGGAGCCGCCCAGCGACAGGCTGCCCCAGAGCCCGTCGCCCGCCTGCGCGAAATCGACCCCCCCGGCTCCGGTTCCGCCGGACACGTTCACCCGCGCGCCGTCCAGAAATTCGTTGTACAGATCGACGGAGCCATACAGGCTGGCCCGGCTGATCGTGCCGTTCCTGTCGGGCCGGGCATATTGCCGTTCCATTCCAAGCCCGAGACGGCCCGTCAGGCCGGTGCCATCCTCCAGCGTCACGCGCGCGCCGAACGCATCCCGGAACGTATCGAAATCGACACGGGAATAGACCAGTTGCGCCTGCGGGATCAGCGTCACGCTCTCGGTTACGGGAAACCTTCGGCCGGCCTCGAGCGACACCGCATAGCCGGTTGCGTCGTTCCCCCGTGCGTGTGTCTGGCCGCCGGTAGAGCCGGACGAGACGATATCGGCATCGGACCGGATGTGCTGCGCCTGAGCGTCGACATAAAAACCGTTCGCTCCGAACCAGGTCAGCGTGCCCAGCACGCCATATCCGGCCGCACGAATCCTGCCGTCGCCGAATATCGAGTCCACATCGGCAACGGCGCGTCCGTACCGGATGCCCACCCCCGCCACCAGCACCGAACCGTCCGCCGCCTCGAACAGCGGCATGTCGGCCCCCAGTTCCACCCGATAGCTGTCGATATCCGGCCGCGCCGCGGTCGTCGAGGTCGGGGGCCTCAGTCTGGTCGCGGCACCGTCGACATTGATCCATGCACCCCGGACGAGCCGGTAGCCGTCTTCCGCATGGGCCGCCACAGAGCCGCCAGCCCGACCTTCCACGGCCTGCGTACCGTTCCAGTACCGGCTGCCCATGCGCTGCCGCAAGGTGCCGATACGGTTGAGAGAGGCCAGAACGGCCGGATAGCTTTCGTAGAGCGGCGTGCCGGGATTGTAGCGCGGTGTCGGTTCAGGCGGTTGCGGGGGTTCCGGTGGTTCAGGCGGTTCCGGTGGCACTGGTTTCATCTGCGAGCGCAGATACCAGTCGCCATCGCCCGGCGCGCCGGCGCCGTTCTTCTCCAGCGTGTAGGTATAGGCGCCCGCGACAAGGGCCGGTTCCCCCTGAGGGGTCGTGGCATTGCCGATCAGCCGGAAGGCGCCGTTGGACACGCCGCCGACATCAATCAGCCGGATACCCCGGACTGTCCTGGCGCCGCCTCCGCCCGTATTGGTCACGTGGACCTGCGTCGATCCCGAAGTATCGCCGCTGACGATCATCATATCGGTGGCCGAACTGTCCCCGCCAAGCACCGTATCCATATGGAGCGCACCGCCGCCTGCATAATTGCCGCTGATCCGCAGCACATCGCCGGCAGCCCCGTCGCCAAGGTCGATCGAACCGGCATTCGAGACGGCGCCGGTCACGCTGGCCCCGCCCGCCGAGGCATCGAAGATACCGCCCGAGGCGGTGCCGAGGTTGCCGGCCAGGGCAAAGCGCGCGGGGGCGACAAAACGCCCGGAACCGACCACGGAAAGACCGGTTGCGGGATTGGCATCGCCGATGGTCAGCACGGGATCGGACCAGGTGACCGTTCCGCCGTCGATCCTGATCGCCTCGAAATTGGCGAACTGGCCGAAGCCGGCCGTCATCGTCAGGTTGCGGAAAACCGTCGTGTCGATGAAGCCATCCGCCGAGGACGCGTCGTCGCCCCCGTCGAACTGCGTCACCGCACTGAAATCGCCGCCGGCCAGCACAAGCGTATCGCTGCCGTTGCCGAGCCGGATATCCCCGGCGGCCGAGGAACCGGACAGGAGGCTGAGCGTCGCGTCGCCGTCGCCGTCCTCAACGGCCAGACCGGATGCCGCGCCGATATCGGCACCGCTTTCAAGCGCGATGTCCACCACCGAACCGGGCGGGCTGAGGGTGGCGATACCGCTTCCCGTACCACCCCGGATCGTTCCGTCGACCGTCACGGCGGTTGCACCGCCGCTGTCGTTGGTTGCCAGAATTGCCGTTCCGGTCGCCTGCACGGCATTGGCGGCGATTGTCAGGGTGCCGGACGTGCTCCGGCCGGTGGCCTGAATGCCGTTGCCGCCGCTTGCCGTTATTGCCCCCTCGGCGGTGATCGCGGTATCGCCGCTGCCCCAGTTATCGGCGTGGATACCCATCGTTCCGGCCTCGATCGCATCCCGGGTACGGATGGTCAGATCGCCACCGCCCGCCCCAAGCGGATTGACGATGCCCATGTCGACCTCGCTCTGGTCGACCTGGGCGTTCATCGCCACGATACCGATATCGCCGCTGCGGATCGTGCCGGACACCTCGATATCGGTGGCACCCGTGCCCGATGCGACGGCAAACATGCCGTATCGGCCGGCCCGCAACCGGTTGGCGTTGACCCTCAGGTCTCCGGCCGTCGCGGCGGTATTGGTGAACATGATGGCATCGTTCGCCGTTCCCGTGACGATTCCGCTTGCGGTCAGGCTGGCGGAACCGGCGCCGCCGTTGCCAAAGCGCACCCCCCAGAGGCCGCCGGCGATATCGGTGCCGGAAATCGACACATCGCCCGATCCGGCGTTGACCCCGGCGATGCCGTTCTCGCCCGATCCGGCAACCGGGCCCGTCGCGGCGATGGTCACACCGCCGCTGCCCTGATTATCGGCAACAATCCCGCTCTGCCCGCCGGTCACGGACACGGCAGAGATCGCCAGATCCGTGCCGGCGGCACTGTTCACCGCGTCGATCCCGATCTGGCCCGTGCCCTCGACGGCGCCGCCAGCCGCCACGGAAAGCGCGGCGTCGCCATAGTTGCGGGCATAGATGCCATGCTGCCCCCCCGTCGCCGAGGCGGCCGAGATCGTCAGGTCCGTACCGGCGGGGCCGTTTTCGGCAGCAATCCCCGCCAGGCTTGTCCCCTCGGCGGGACCGCTGACGGTGACGGCAAAGGCGCCATCGCCATCGTTGCGGGCGTTGATGCCGAACTGACCGCCGGTCACAGCACCAGCAGAGATCGTCATCCCGGTACCGGCGATGCTGTTGTAGGCCATGATGCCCGCATTGGACACCCCCTCGACCGTGCCGTCAGCGGTGGCGGAAAACGCGCCGCTGCCGTAATTCCACGCATAGATGCCGTAGCGGCCGCCGGTCACCGAAGCGGCGGAAATGGTCAGATCCGTGCCGGAACCGCTGTTGTTGGCATCGATTCCCGTCTGCCCCGTCCCCTCGACCATTCCGCTGGCAGAGACGGAAAGCGCCCCGGTGCCGGAATTCCGCGCGTTGATGCCCCGGCTGGCGCCGCTCACCGAAGCCACCGAGAGCGTCAGCCCGGTGCCGGCGGCGCTGTTGTCGGCATCTATGCCGTTGAGCGCGGTTCCGGTGACGACCCCGGTCGATGAGACGGAAAGCACGCCGCGGCCGTTATTGTCGGCGAAAATGCCCCGTCGCCCGGAAACACTGGCGGCAGAGATCGTCAGATCGGTGCCGGTATTGCTGTTGACGGCATAGATGCCGCTGGTGACGCCGGTGGTTCCGTTCGCGACGACAGCGCCGCTTGCCGAGATCGCAAGCGCGCCGGTTCCCCGGTTGGCGGCATTGATGCCCCGGTCTGTGCCGGTCACCGAAGCGGCCGAGATCGACAGGCTCGTGGCGGTGCTGCCGTTGTCGGCATAGATGCCTTCGAGGCTGGTCCCGGTCACCATGCCGGTCGATGTGACGGAAAGCGCGCCACGGCCCTCGTTATCGGCAAAGATGCCGCGCCGCCCGCTCGCCGAGGCGGCCGATACCGTCAGGTTTGTCCCGGCATTGCTGTTGCTGGCGAAGATACCGTCGCCGCTGGTTCCGCCGGTTACCGTTCCCGTCGCGGTGACGGAAATCGCGCCGGTTCCATAGTTCCGCGCGACGAGGCCGAACTGCCCCCCGGTCACCGAGGCGGCCGAGACCGTCAGGTCGGTACCGGCAAGGTTGTCGGCGCTGATACCGTAATTGGCGGTGCCGGTGACGGTCCCGCTCGCCGTGACGGAAAGCGCCCCGCTGCCCGCGTTCCGGGCAGCGATGCCAAACTGCCCCCCGGTTACCGAGGTTGCGGAAATCGTCAGGTCCGTGCCGTTGATGTTGTTGACATCGATGCCGTTGGTGGCTGCGGTAACGGCTCCGGTCGCGGTGACGCAAAGCGCGCCACTGCAGGCGTACTGGGCAAAGATGCCACGGCGCCCGCCGCTGACCGACGCGGTCTCGATCGTCAGATCGGTACCGGCAGCGCTGTTATTGGCGTCGACACCGTTGTTGGTGGTCCCGGTTACCGGCCCGTCCGCCACAATGGATAGCGCGCCGCTGCCGGAATTGCGGGCGAAAATGCCATAATTTCCGCCTGCGACGGATGCCGACGAGATCCTGAGCCCGGTGCCGGCGGCGCTGTTGCCGGCATCGATGCCGGGGTAGTTTGTTCCGCCGGTAACGGTGCCGCTCGCAGTGACGGAAAGTGTGCCGCTGCCGAAATTCTGCACGTGGATGCCCCGCTGGGCACTGGTCACCGTCGCGGCGTCGATGGTCAGATCCGTACCGTAGTTCAAGGCCCGGATGCCGGACTGGGTAGTACTTTCGATCACCCCGGTGGAAGTAAGCGAAAGTGCGCCGCTGCCGGTGTTGTTGGCGAATATGCCCCATGCCGGACTGGTGATCGGCGATGCGTTCTCGTCGAGAAAGGTAATATCGGTATTCGATGCCGTGTTGGTCAGCGTGATGCCGTTTCCGCTGGCCGTGCTCAGCCCGAAGCCCGGGCTGGTGGTGACCGACAACGCCCCGCCCGGCGCAGAGACCGGGGATTGCGTCGTATCCGCACCCGCCGGCCCCGAACAGATCCATATGCCGCTGCCGGGCGCGCTGACGGCGCAACTTCCCGCCTGCGCCCCACCGCCACAACCGGTCAGAACCGCCATGCCTGTTGCCGACCACAGCCCGAAACGAACCAGACCGGATGACAGCCGGACGGCTGCGCCCTTCCACCCGACAGCCTGTCCGCCGCCAACGCACCGTCCGTCAGGAGAACAGGGTCCGCCACCCCCGAACGGCCCGAACCCCGATGCCCCCGTCGGGCATGGAACCGGACGCCACCGTCGCCGGGCTTTTCGCGCTACTCCCATGGCTCCCCTCCTGGAGTATGTCGGAGACATTGAAGCATCGCATCCGGTTTGTGAAAGAAAAAAGAGACTCCGGCAATATCGGGAAGCCAGACTGTTCCGCCCCGGCATCAGTCGGGCCGGGCACGGCCGAAGCCGCCCGGCGCAGGCCGCGGACTGCCCCGGGTGTTGGCAGCGGCAGGACAGCGGCGGGCGGATCGCGCGAACGCGGTGCGTGTCGTGAACTTTCAGCCGCTTCGGTGGCTAGAGGTTCCCGGGCTGCGGCATGCCGAGCACGTGAAAGCCGCCATCGACGTGGATGATCTCGCCGCTGGTACAGGCGCCGGCATCGGAGGCGAGGTAGACAGCCGTTCCGCCCACGGCTTCGAGCGTTGCATTGGCGCGCAGCGGGGCGTTGGCATCGGTATGGCGATAGGTGGCGCGCGCGCCCGAAATCGCGGCGCCGGCCAGCGTTTTCATCGGGCCGGGTGAAATCGCGTTGACCCGGATCCCATCGGGACCGAGGTCGTTGGCAAGGTAGCGGACCGTCGATTCCAGTGCCGCCTTGGCCACACCCATCACGTTGTAATAGGGGGTGACGCGGTTGGAGCCCTGATAGGTGAGTGTCAGGATCGTGCCGCCATCGCTCATCAGGGGAGCGGCGCGGCGGGCGACGTCGATCAGCGAATAACACGAGATCGTCAGCGAATTGCGGAAATTCTCGCGCGTGGTATTGATGAAACGGCCGGCCAGTTCGTTCTTGTCCGAATAGGCGATGGCATGCACCAGGAAATCCAGCTTGCCCCAGCGGCCGGCGATTTCCCCGAACGCCCGGTCGAGCGAGGCATCGTCGAGCACGTCAGCATCGACCAGAAAGTCGGAGCCCAGCGATTCGGCCAGCGGGGTCACGCGCCGGCCGAAAGCCTCGCCCTGATAGGTGAAGGCCAGTTCCGCCCCCTCCGCCGCCAGCGCCCTGGCAATGCCCCAGGCGATGGAGCGGTCGTTGGCGACACCCATGACAAGGCCGCGCTTGCCGTTCATCAGTTCAGCCATCTGCCCTATCCGTCGAATTTCGAAAGAAGCATGGACCCGTTGGTCCCGCCAAAGCCGAAGCTGTTGGTCATCACCGTATCGAGACCGGCATCGTAAACCGTTTCGGTGGCGATCTCCTCCGGCCGGATGCCGGGGTCGAGTTCGGCGATGTTGATCGAGGGCGCGATGAAATCGTCCCTCAGCATCAGCAGGCAGAATGCCGCTTCCAGCGCGCCGGCCGCCCCCTGCGCATGGCCGGTCATGGATTTGGTCGACGAGACCGGCGGGGTCGCCCCCTCGCCAAAGACACGGCGCACGGCCTCGATCTCACCCACGTCGCCGACCGGTGTCGAGGTGCCGTGGGCGTTGATGTAGCTGACGCTGCGACCTTCGGGCAGGGTCTGCACCGCGAGCCGCATGGCGCGTTCGCCGCCTTCGCCCGAAGGGGCGACCATGTCGTGCCCGTCCGATGTCGCGGCGAAGCCGGTGACCTCGGCATGGATCCTCGCGCCGCGCGCAACGGCATGCTCCAGTTCTTCAAGCACCAGTATAGCGCCGCCTCCGCCGATCACGAAACCGTCGCGGTTGGCATCGAAGGCGCGCGAGGCGGTCCGCGGCGTGTCGTTGTATTTCGACGACATGGCGCCCATCGCGTCGAACAGGCAGGATAGCGTCCAGTCGAGTTCCTCGCCGCCGCCGGCGAACATGATGTCCTGCTTGCCCATCATGATCTGTTCGGCCGCATTGCCGATGCAATGCAGCGAGGTCGAGCAGGCCGAGGTAATGGAATAGTTGATGCCCTTGATCCTGTAGGCCGTCGCAAGGTTGGCCGAAATGGTCGAGGACATGCACTTGGGAACGGCGAAGGGCCCGATCCGCTTGGTCGCACCGGTCTTCAGCACCGTCTGGTGAGCGGCGAACATGGCCGAGGTGGACGGTCCGCCCGAACCGGCAACCAGCCCGGTGCGCACGTTCACCACGTCGCCCTCATCCAGCCCGGCATCGGCGATCGCCTGCCCCATGGCGATATGGGCATAGGCCGCGCCGGGGCCCATGAAGCGCAGCGTGCGCTTGTCCACGTGTTCGGCGGGGTCGATGCGAAGCTGCCCCGAAACCTGCGACCGGAAGCCGTGCTCGGCCATCGACTCGTCGAAGGCTATGCCCGACGCACCCGCCTTCAGCGCGGCGGCGACCTCATCGGCGGAATTCCCGATCGGGGACACGATGCCCAGACCGGTGACAACGACGCGACGCATTTCTCGACCTCCTCGGAACCGTTTTGCTTCAGGACGCGGCTTCAGCCAGACCGACCTTGAGGCCGGTCACGTTGTAGATCTCCACCCCGTCAGCATAGACCTTGCCGTTCGCCACGCCCAGCTTCAGCTTGCGGTCGATGATGCGGGTGAAGTCAATCCGGTAGGAGACGAGCCGGTTGGCCGGCCGCACCATGCCCGAAAACTTGACCTCTGCCGCGCCGAGCGCGAACCCCTGCCCCTTCATGCCGCGCCAGCCGAGGTTGAAGCCGGTAAGCTGCCACAGCCCGTCGAGCCCGAGACAGCCCGGCATAACCGGGTTGCCCGGAAAATGGCATTCGAAGAACCACAGGTCGGGCGTGATGTCGAACTCCGCCTCGATATGGCCCTTGCCGAACTCGCCGCCGTCCTCGGAAATGTCGGTGATGCGGTCGGCCATGAGCATCGGCGGCAGGGGAAGCTGGGCATTCCCCTGACCGAACATCTCGCCACGGGCGCACCGCAACAGGTCTTCCTTGTCGAAACGTGTCGGTCTTTCGGCCATGCCCTGCATCCTCCCGGCGGCGATACCCTGATGCCGGGCTCTCTAGCACCGCGTCCGACGCGCGCGCAAGGGCAGCCCACACGACAGCGGAATATGTACCTGTGACCTGTTTTCAATTGAAATTCCTGACCGAATGCGCATATTCGGCGGATCAGGCCGGTTTGGTGGAAAGTAGCACGATGACCCCGAAGGAACGGAAACGCGGCGCGGATTGGCTGGAGCGTGGCGGGCTGCGTCCGACGCGGCAGCGGCTGGCACTCGCTACCCTTCTGGTGGGCGATGGCAACAATCGCCACGTCACGGCCGAAAAGCTCTTCGAGGCATCCGGCGATACCGGCGAGCGTGTTTCGCTCGCCACGGTCTACAACACGCTCAAGGCGTTTTGCGAGGCCGGCCTGATGCGGGAAATCCTGGTCGATGGCACCAAGAGCTATTTCGACACCCGTGTCGACGATCACCCGCATTTCTTCTGGGAAGAGTCCCACCGCCTGACCGACGCCCCGGCCGAACAACTCGAGATCGCCCGCCTGCCCGACGCGCCCGAAGGGGCCGAGATCAGCAAGGTCGACGTGGTGATACGCCTGCGGCGGAACTGAAATCGGCCGGCACACAGGCAGGCTGCCACACGCAGACACCCGCCGGACAGGCGAGAGCGCACCACCCCGGCATGACCGACCCGACCCCGACATTGCGTCGCGGGTCCCGCTGCGGTAAGGGGCGCTTTCAGCGATCAGGAGACGCGATCAGGAGACCGGGCCGTGGGCGAGACGCCGAAAAAGCTCTATATCAGGACCTATGGCTGTCAGATGAACGTCTACGACAGCGAACGCATGGCCGAGGCCATGGGCGCGGCGGGCTACGAGCAGGTGGACACCCCCGAGGCCGCCGACATGATCCTGCTGAACACCTGCCATATCCGCGAGAAAGCCGCCGAAAAAGTCTATTCGGAGCTTGGCCGGCTGAAACCCCTCAAGGCCGCCAACCCGGACCTGAAGATAGGGGTGGCAGGCTGCGTCGCCCAGGCCGAGGGGGCGGAGATCCTGCGCCGCCAGCCGCTGGTCGATCTGGTGGTCGGGCCGCAAAGCTACCATCGGCTGCCCGAGATGGAGGCCCGCACGCGGGCCGGCGAAAAGGCGCTCGACACCGATTTTCCCGAAGAACTGAAATTCGACCACCTGCCGGACCGTCCGAAACCGAAACGCGGGCCGAGCGCCTTTCTGACGGTACAGGAAGGCTGCGACAAGTTCTGCGCCTTCTGCGTGGTGCCCTATACGCGCGGCGCCGAGATCAGCCGCCCGGTCGCACGCATCCTGCGCGAAGCCGAGGGCCTGGTGGCGCAGGGCGTGCGCGAGATCACCCTGCTGGGCCAGAACGTCAACGCCTATCATGGCGAGGAGGGCGGCGCGGCCTGGGGACTGGCACGGCTGATCCGGCGGCTGGCCGGGATCGACGGGCTCGACCGCATCCGCTTCACCACCAGCCACCCGAACGACATGGACGACGATCTGATCGCCGCCCATGGCGATTGCGCCAAGCTGATGCCCTATCTGCACCTGCCGGTGCAGTCCGGTTCCGACCGCATCCTGAAGCGGATGAACCGCGGCCATTCAGCCGAAGACTATATTCGCCTGGTCGAGCGCATCCGCGCCGCGCGGCCCGATATCCTGATGTCGGGCGATTTCATCGTCGCCTTCCCCGAGGAAACCGAAGCGGATTTCCAGGCCACGCTCGATCTGGTCGCGGCGGTGAACTACGGGCAGTGTTTCTCGTTCAAATACTCCGCCCGCCCCGGCACCCCGGCGGCCGAACGCCCGCTGGTCGATCCGGACGAGGCCGACGACCGCCTGCAACGGCTCCAGACATTGCTGACCCGCCAGCAGAAGGCGGTACAGGATGCGATGGTGGGCCGCGAGGTAGGCGTTCTGTTCGAGAAGCCGGGCCGTCTGCCCGGCCAGATGGCCGGAAAATCCGACCACCTGCACGCGGTGCATGTCATGGCCGATCTTCCGGTCGGGACGCTGGCGCGCGTGCGTATCACCGAAAGCGGGCCGAATTCGCTGTCGGGCACGTTGCCGGGCGATTGACCGCCCGCCCCGGGGCGCCGCGCGATCGAGCGTATTGTTGCACAACATTTTGTGTCACTTCCGTGAATTCTCACCAAAGCCGCTTGCCAGATACCCCTTTCGGGATGCAGCATGACATCAGGCACAACAGAAATCGCGGAGCCGCCACTTGGGAATCAGTGCCCTGACCGACCCAACCCTTGCCGACGAGATCGGCGAAACGCAGCTGGAGTTTCCCGACAACAGGCTGCTGATTGAGCTTTGCGGAGAGTACGACCGGAACCTCAGCCAACTGGAGCATCAGCTTGGCGTGCAGATCATCCGGCGCGGCAACCGGCTGGCGGTGATCGGCGACGGAGATTCGCGCGAGCGCGCCGCCGCGATCCTGCGCGCGCTCTACACGCGGCTCGAAGCGGGGCGTTCGCTGGAACCCGGCGACATCGACGGAGCGATCCGCCTGGGTGCGACGGACGACGATATCTCGCCGCGCCCCGGCGACCAACTCGAGATGTTTCAGGGCGGCCGGATCGAGATCAAGACCCGCAAGAAGATCGTCGAGCCCCGCACCGAGGCGCAGAAGGCCTATGTCCGCAGTCTGATGACCAACGAACTGGCCTTCGGCATTGGCCCGGCGGGCACCGGCAAGACCTATCTTGCGGTTGCCGTCGCGGTGAACCTGTTCATCGGTGGCCATGTGGACCGGATCATCCTCTGCCGGCCGGCCGTCGAGGCGGGCGAGCGGTTGGGCTTCCTGCCCGGCACGCAGGAAGAGAAGATCGACCCCTACATGCAGCCGCTCTATGACGCACTGAACGATTTCCTCCCTTCAAAACAGGTTACCAAGCTCAAGGAAGAGAAGCGGATCGAAATCGCGCCGCTCGCCTTCATGCGTGGCCGGACCCTCGCCAATGCGGCCGTGGTGCTGGACGAGGCACAGAACGCAACCACGATGCAGATGAAGATGTTCCTGACCCGTCTGGGCGAAGGCAGCCGCATGGTCGTTACCGGGGACCGCTCGCAGGTGGACCTGCCGCGCGGCGTGACATCGGGGCTGATCGATGCCGAACGCCTGCTGAAAGGGGTTGGCGGAATTTCCTTCAACTACTTCACCTCGAAGGACGTTGTGCGCCATCCGCTTGTGGCGAGGATCATCGAAGCCTATGACGCGGACGCACCCCTTGCCTGAGAAGCGACGCGCTGGCCCGACCGGATGAACGCAACCGTGGAAATCGCGATCGAAACGCCGGAATGGCGGTCGGCCGGCATCGCGGAACTTGCCGAACGCGCGGCATCGGCGGTTTTTTGCCATCTGAACCTGCCCGACCGGCCCGGGGTTTCGCTTCTCGCGACCGACGACGCGCGGATAGCGATCCTGAATGCCGGTTTCCGGGGCCGGAACGCGGCAACCAATGTGCTTTCCTGGCCCGCCGAAGACCTGTCGGCGGAAGAGCCCGGCGGCCGGCCGGCGCTGCCACAGGCGGATTTTCCCGGCGAGCCGCCGTTTCTGGGCGATATTGCGCTTGCATGGGAAACCTGCCTGCGCGAAGCGGAGACGGCGGGAAAGCCGTTTGGCGATCATGTGGTTCATCTGATCGTTCACGGATTGTTGCATTTGCTGGGGTATGACCACGAGCGCGACGAGGATGCCGCACTGATGGAAGGCATCGAGATCGAAGTACTTGGCAAACTCGGCCTTCCGGACCCATATTAGGACGAGCCGGAGGTCCGGCGATTTTGGAAAGGGACAATGGACGACACTTCCGAGGGCTCCTCTAGCGCAGCGCAAGGCGCGCAAGAGTCCGACAGTACCCAGGGCCAGGGGTTTTTTGGCCGGCTTGCCGCGGTCTTTACCGGCGACAGCGGCGAAGGCGATGCATCCGGACAATCCGCGGGCGCCCCGGCGGGGGCGGCGGGGAAAGCCGCCGGAAACCACGTCGCCGGCATGGCAAACCTGCGCCAGATGCGGGTGGCGGACGTCGCCATTCCCCGGGTCGAGATCGTTTCGGTTCCCGTCGACATCAGCCTCGAGGCGCTGATCGAGGTGTTCCGCGACAGCGGCAACACCCGCCTGCCGGTCTATGACGGCACCATCGACACGCCGCTCGGGCTTGTCCACATGAAGGACGTGGCGCTCCGCTTCGGCTTCAACGGCCACGGGCATGAGGCGTTCGCGCTGCGCGACATGCTGCGCCCGCTGATCTATGCACCGCCCTCGATGCCGATCGGCGTGTTGCTGCAGAAGATGCAGACCGACCGCCGCCATATGGCACTGGTCATCGACGAATACGGCGGGGTCGACGGGCTGGTGACCATCGAGGATCTGATCGAACAGGTGATCGGCGAGATCGAGGACGAGCACGACGTCGACGAAGAGGCCTATTGGGTCAAGGAGAAGCCCGGCTGTTACCTCGCGCTGTCACGGGCGCCACTTGATGAGTTCGAGCACGAGATCGGTTTCAAGCTCGCCGATGCCGGGGACGAGGAAGAGATCGACACCCTGGGCGGGCTGGTCTTCATGGAGACGGGACGGGTTCCGGCACGGGGCGAGGTGATCCCCCACCCCTCGGGCGTGCAGTTCGAGGTGGTCGATGCCGATCCCCGCCGTATCAAGCGCCTGCGCGTTCGTCTGCCGGGCGTTGCCGGGGCCGCAAGCGGTCCGGCCGCCCAGGCGCTGCCGGCGGCAGAGTAGACACGCGTGGCGGCAGAACGGCTGAAGCTCGCGATCTCGGGCCGCGCGGGTCTCGTCGCCGCCTTTCCGCTCGGTGCGGCAACGGCTGCGGGCCAACCGCCGCTGGGCTGGACATGGTTTGCCGTCGCGGCGCTGGCCGCAGGCATGGCGCTGTTCACGCTTCCCGATCGCTGGCCGGGTGCCGCCTGGCGCGGCTGGGCCTTTGGAACCGGGTATTTCGCGGCGGCACTGTTCTGGATCGTCGAGCCGTTTCTGGTGGATATCGCGCGCCATGGCTGGATGGCACCCTTCGCGCTGTTTCTGATGTCGGGCGGGCTGGCGCTGTTCTGGGCGCTGGCATTCGGGCTGGCCGCGCGGTTCGGCACCGGCCGGCGGCGCCGGGCGGCATGGCTGGTCGTCACGCTGACAGCGGTGGAAATGCTCCGCTCGGTGATCTTCACCGGGTTCCCGTGGGCGCTGATCGGGCATATCTGGATCGGGGCACCGCAGATGCAGATTGCCGCCATCGCGGGTGCGCCGGGGCTGACGCTGATCACACTCGCCGGCGCTGCCCTGCCGGCGCTTGCCGGGGCTCGGCGCGCATTACCCGGCACGATCTGTGCACTGGCCCTGCTTTCCCTTGCCGGCGGATATGGCAAGCTCCGCGTTCCGACGGCTCCGGCACCAACGCGCGAGCCGCCCGTCACCGTCCGGCTGGTGCAGCCCAACGCGGCGCAGCATCTGAAATGGGATCCGGACATGATGCCGGTCTTTTTCCGGCGCGGACTGGATCTGACCGCGGCTCCGCCGGCTGGCGCGGCGCGGCCTGACGTGGTGATCTGGCCGGAAACCGCGCTTCCCGAACCGCTGCAATTTGCCGGCCCCGCATTCCGGCAGATTGCCGGCGCGGCACAGGGCGCATTGACGGTGCTCGGGGTCCAGCGGGTGGACGACCGGGACCGGTGGTTCAATTCGCTTGTCGTTCTTGCGCCGGACGGAACGGTTGGCGCGCTCTATGACAAATATCATCTCGTGCCCTTCGGCGAATACATGCCGCTGCTCGAGGTGTTCGCCCGCTGGGGCATTTCCGGTCTTGCCGCAAACGGAACCGGCGGTTATTCGCGCGGCCCCGGCCCGCAGCTGATCGGCCTCGGGCCGGCCGGCAGGGCGCTGCCGCTGATCTGCTACGAGGCGATCTTTCCCAACGATATCGCACGGGCGCCGGCACGGGCCGACTGGCTGCTCCAGATCACCAACGACGCCTGGTTCGGCCGGCTTTCCGGCCCCTACCAGCATCTTGCGCTGGCCCGGCTGCGGGCGGTCGAACAGGGCCTGCCGCTGATGCGCGCCGCCAATACCGGCATTTCGGCTGGCTTCGATCCCTACGGGCGCGAGCTTGAGCGCCTGCCGCTCGGCACGGCGGGGTTCGTCGATGTGCCGCTTGCCGCACCGCTTGCCCCGACGCCCTATTCGCGGTTCGGCGACTGGCCCGTCCTGCTGATCCTTGCGCTTGTGGCGGGGCTGCTTTCCGCCGTGTCGCGCCGGCGCATTCCGCTTGACCGCGCGAGCAAGCGGGCATAGCTCAGGTTTCTGAAAATGCCACAACGGCTTCCTGGCGTGGCGCCTTTCCGGACCAATGGAGCAATCATGTCCCGACAGAATTATGTTTTTACCTCCGAATCCGTTTCGGAAGGACACCCCGACAAGGTTTGTGACCGGATCTCGGACGCGGTTCTCGACGCGTTTCTGGCCGAGGAGGCAAGCGCGCGCGTCGCCTGCGAGACCTTTGCCACCTCGGGCATGGTCGTGATCGGCGGCGAGGTCGGCCTGTCCGACGAGGACCGGCTGAAGAACTACATGGGCCGGATCGGCGAGATCGCCCGCGACTGCATCCGCGACATCGGCTACGAGCAGGAGCAGTTCCACTGGAACACCTGCCGGGTGCTCAACTTCCTGCACGAGCAATCGGCCCATATCGCGCAGGGCGTGGACCGCGACGGAGCGGGCGATCAGGGAATCATGTTCGGCTATGCGGTGGACGAGACGCCCGAACTGATGCCGGCGCCGATCCAGTATGCGCATGCGATCCTGCGCCGCCTGGCCGAGGCGCGCAAGACGGGTGCCGAGCCGAGCCTGCGCCCCGATGCCAAGTCCCAACTCTCGATCCGCTACGAGGGCGGCAAGCCGGTGGAGGTGACCTCCATCGTCCTCTCCACCCAGCATGCCGACGAGAGCCAGACCTCGGACGATATCCGCGCCATCGTCGAGCCCTATATCCGCGAGGTTCTTCCCGCCGGCTGGCTGACCGAGAAGACCGAGTGGTGGGTCAATCCGACGGGTACCTTCGTCATCGGCGGCCCCGACGGCGATGCCGGCCTGACGGGACGCAAGATCATCGTCGACACCTATGGCGGGGCCGCGCCCCATGGCGGGGGGGCCTTCTCCGGCAAGGACCCGACCAAGGTGGACCGTTCCGCGGCCTATGCCGCGCGCTATCTGGCCAAGAACATCGTCGCCGCCGGCATGGCCAGACGCTGCTCGCTTCAGCTCAGCTATGCGATCGGCGTGGCAAAACCCCTGTCGGTCTATGTCGACACCTACGGAACCGGTATCGTCGACGAGACCGTGATCGAGCGGGCGGTGCACAGGGTGATGGACCTGACCCCGCGCGGCATCCGCACCCATCTCGACCTCAACAGGCCGATCTACCAGCGCACGGCAGCCTATGGCCATTTCGGGCGGGCACCGGAAGAGGATGGCGGGTTCAGCTGGGAGCGCGTCGATCTGGTGGAAGACCTCGGGCGCGCCGTCGGCTGAGGCGGGGCTCCCGCCCGTCTTCGACCCTTTCGGGTCTCATCCCGTTGGGCCGGGCCGCGCGCTGACGCGCGCGGCTTGACGCCGCTGCGGCCATTTGCGAAACGGCGCCGATGTCGGACAAACATGCCCCCACCGGCGCCCCCTGGCGCAATTTCTATGGCCGCCGGCATGGCAAGACGCTGCGGCCGAGCCAGCAGGGGTATCTGGCAGAGGACCTTGTGCAACTGGCGCCGGGCGCCGTCGGCTGGGAGGTCAATCCCGGCCGGGTTCCGCTGGACACCGAAGCGCTGTTCGGCGGACGCGATCTGTGGCTGGAGATCGGGTTCGGTGGCGGCGAGCACATGCTGCACCAGGCGGCGCACAATCCGGGGATCGGCATCATCGGATGCGAGCCCTTCATCAACGGCGTCGCCATGCTGCTGGGAAAGATCCGCGCAGCCGGTGCGGAGAACATCCGCGTGCATCCGGGCGATGCGCGCGATCTGTTCGACGTGCTGCCCGACGCCTCGGTCGGCCGGGCCTTCCTGCTCTATCCCGACCCGTGGCCAAAGAAGAGGCATCACCGGCGGCGCTTCGTCACACCCGAACATCTGGCGCCGCTGGCGCGGGTGATGCGGCCGGGCGCTCAGTTGCGGATCGCCACCGACATTGCCGATTACGTGCGTCAGACGCTGGAGCAGGTTCCGCGCCACGGCTTCATCTGGACGGCGGAGCGCGCCGGCGACTGGCGCACCCCGTGGGGTGACTGGAGCCCGACCCGGTACGAGCGGAAGGCCCTGCGCGAGGGCCGGGTGCCGTATTACCTGACCTTCCTGCGGGGCTGATCAGACCAGCCGGAATACCGACGGATCGGGGCCGGTGCGCAGGCCGGTATCCAGCGTCGCGATGGCGCTCATTTCGTCGTCGGACAGATCGAAGTCGAATATGTCGAGGTTCTGCGCCTGCCGGGACGGGTTGACCGAACGCGGGATGACCGCGTTGCCAAGCTGGATCTGCCAGCGGAGAATGACCTGCGCCGGCGTTTTCCCGCACCGCTCGGCCGCCGCCACGATCGGCGCCGCCGCGAACGAGCGGCCGTTGCCCAGCGGGGTCCACGCCTGGGTGAGGATACCGCGTTCGGCATTCGCGGCACGCAGTTCGGGCTGTTGCAGTCCGGGGTTGATCTCGATCTGGTTCAGCGCCGGTGCCACGCCGGTCTCGGCGATGATCCGGTCCAGATGATCGGCGTTGAAGTTCGACACGCCGACCGAGCGGACGAGCCCGGCATCGCGCGCCTCGATCAGCGCCTGCCAGGTATCGACATAGAGATCGCGGCTGGGAACCGGCCAGTGGATCAGGATCAGGTCGAGCCGATCCGTGCCGATGGCTTCCAGACTGCGTTCGACTGCCGCGCGCGCCCTGTCGCGACCGTGATCGGCGTTCCACACCTTGGTGGTAATGAAGACCTCGTCGCGCGCCAGTCCGGACTGGCGCAGCGCTTCGCCGATCGAGGCCTCGTTGCGGTAGGCAAAGGCGCCGTCGATCATCCGGTAGCCGACATCGAGGGCGCTGCGCAGAACCTCGGTGGCGGAATCGGCGGGCACCTGCCACAGGCCGAAGCCAAGCTGCGGCATCCGTTTTCCATCGTTCAGGGTGAGCAGGGGAATATCGGTCATGTCTGATCCTCGTGAAGGGGCTCTCCGCGCCACAAGGAGCTATCCCAGCACGGGCAGCGATGCACAAGGGGGAACGGTCCGCACGATGTTGTCGTTGCGAATACTGGACGCATCCGCCGTGCTGCGGTAACCGGCGGACGAGCAGGAAAAGGACCCGGCCATGGCCTCGCACGGACCCGCACAGAAGATGACCGCCCGCCCTTCGGGGCCGCTGAAAGGCGTGGCCGAGGTGCCGGGCGACAAGTCGATCTCGCACCGCGCGCTGATTCTCGGCGCGCTGGCGGTGGGAGAGACGCGGATCAGCGGCCTGCTCGAAGGCCAGGACGTGCTGGATACCGCCCGGGCGATGGCCGCGTTCGGTGCCGGGGTCGTCCGTCACGGCATGGGCAGATGGTCGGTTCACGGCGTCGGTGTCGGCGGCTTCGCCGAACCCGAGGACGTGATCGACTGCGGCAATTCGGGCACCGGCGTACGGCTGATCATGGGCGCCATGGCGACCTCTCCCATCACCGCCACCTTTACCGGCGATGCCAGCCTGCGATCGCGTCCGATGGGGCGGGTAACCGACCCGCTGGCCCTGTTCGGTGCGCGGGCGGTGGGGCGCGACGGCGGAAGGTTGCCGATGACCATCGTCGGCGCGGCCGAACCGGTGCCGGTCGACTACACCACGCCGATGGCCTCGGCCCAGGTGAAATCGGCGGTGCTGCTGGCCGGGCTCGGCGCACCGGGGCAGACGGTGGTGACCGAACATTCGCCGACGCGCGACCACACCGAACGCATGCTGCGCGGCTTCGGAGCCGAGGTTGCGACCGAATCGACCGGCAAGGGCTTCCGCATCGCTGTGACTGGCCATCCCGAACTGCAACCCCAGACCATCGCGGTGCCGCGCGATCCGTCTTCGGCCACCTTTCCGGTCTGCGCGGCGCTGATCGTGCCGGGATCGGACGTTCTGGTGGCCAATATCGGGATGTCCCCGACCCGCGCCGGCCTGTTCACCACGTTGCGGGAAATGGGCGCCGATCTGACCTTCGAAAACCCGCGCGAGGAAGGCGGAGAGCCGGTGGCCGATCTGCGCGCCCGCTACTCGCCCGACATGAAGGGGGTCGAGGTGCCGCCGGTCCGCGCCCCCTCGATGATCGACGAATATCCGATCCTGTCGGTCGTGGCGGCCTTTGCCGAGGGGGCCACCCTCATGGCGGGCGTACACGAGTTGCGCGTCAAGGAAAGCGACCGGATCGACGCCATGGCCGAGGGGCTCCGCGCCTGCGGGGTCGCCGTGGACGAGACCGAGGACAGTTTCACCGTGCACGGGCGTGGCCCCGGCGGCGTGCCGGGTGGCACGACCTGTGCGGCGCGTCTCGACCACCGGATCGCGATGTCGTTCCTGATCTGCGGGCTTGCGGCGCGGGCGCCGGTATCGGTCGACGATGCCGGGCCCATCGCAACCTCGTTCCCTGCGTTCGAGCCGCTGATGCGCGACCTTGGCGCGGAGTTGATCGCCGGGGATCGCTGACGACCGCAGCGGAGCGGCTTCAATTCGCGCCGGCGCTGCGGTAAGAAACCCGTGACATGACACGACATTCCAGGCGGGGCGAGCGATGAGCCTGACAGTTGCAATCGACGGGCCGGCCGCAGCGGGAAAAGGCACGGTTGCCCGCGCCGTTGCGGCGCATTTCGGCTTTGCGCACCTCGACACCGGACTTCTCTATCGCGCGGTAGGGCGCAGGGCGCTCGATCACATGGAGCCGGTCGAGGCTGCCGCATCGCTCAGGCCGTCGGATTTTTCTGACATCGAGGCCCTGCGCGCGCCCGAGGTCTCGCAGGCGGCCAGTCGCGTCGCGGCGATGCCCGAGGTGCGTGCCGCGCTGGTCGATTTCCAGCGCGCCTTTGCCCGCAGGCAGGGTGGCGCGGTGCTTGACGGGCGCGATATCGGCACGGTGATCTGCCCGGAAGCTGAGGTGAAGCTTTTCGTCACCGCCTCTGACGAGGTGCGGGCCAACCGGCGCTACCGCGAACTCGCCGGCACCGGCCACGAGGTGACGCTGGCCGGGGTCGCCGCCGACCTGGCCGAGCGCGACCGCCGCGACGCCGCTCGCGCCACCGCGCCCCTGACCGCGGCAAAGGACGCGGTGCTGATCGACACCAGCAGGATGAGTATCGAAACCGCCGTGCAGACGGCGATCGACGCGGTGGCCGCCGTCCACAACGCGCGCACGCGCGGCTGAGCGGCGCGGCGCCCGAAGCGCCGGTCCGGCATCAGCGGGAGGTCACGAATCCATCTTCAGCGCGTTGATGAACGCTTCCTGCGGGATATCGACCTTGCCGAACTGGCGCATGCGCTTCTTGCCCGCCTTCTGCTTTTCAAGCAGCTTCTTCTTGCGCGTGGCATCCCCGCCGTAGCATTTGGCGGTCACGTCCTTGCGCATTGCCGAAAGCGTTTCGCGGGCGATGACCCGGCCGCCGATGGCGGCCTGGATCGGGATCTTGAACATGTGGCGCGGGATCAGCTCTTTCAGCTTTTCGCACATCGCACGGCCGCGCATTTCGGCCCGGTCGCGGTGGACCATCATCGAAAGCGCATCGACCGGCTCGTCGTTGACCAGGATTTGCATCTTGACCAGATTGTCGGTCCGGTAGCCCGCAAGCTGATAGTCGAAGCTGGCATATCCCTTGGTGACCGATTTGAGCCGGTCGTGGAAATCGAACACCACCTCGTTCAGCGGCAGATCATAGACCACCATGGCACGGCTGCCGGCATAGGTCAGATCCTTCTGGATGCCGCGCCGGTCCTGGCAGAGCTTGAGCACGTCGCCGAGGTATTCGTCGGGCACCATGATGGTGGCGGTGATGCGCGGCTCCTCGATATGATCGACGGTCGCCGGGTCGGGCATGTCGGCGGGATTGTGCAACTCGATCTCGGTTCCGTCGCGCAGGTGGACCTTGTAGATCACCGACGGCGCGGTGGTGA
>NZ_JBKEAE010000116.1:0-9146 GCF_047971885.1 Tropicimonas sp.
CGTGAGGGCGGCGAAGACCTGCGGCTGGAACAGTTCGGGCCGCCGGCAATCGTGCGACAATGTCATCAGGGCGTTGACGGTGTTGAAATCGCCCTGCACCGCGCCATAGTCGGTTTCGAGCGCCCAGAAGGCGAGCAGCACGCCGGGGCTGACGCCGTAGGTCTGGCGGATCGCGTCGAAGGTGGCCGCATGGTCCCGAAGGTTCCGCCGCCCGTTGTCTATCCGGTTCTGGCTGATCACCCGACGCGAGAAGTCGATGAAGGGCATCTGGAAGATGCCCTGCGCGCGATCCGCGTTTAGCACCTTCTGCTCCTGCCGCACGCCGTGAAAGAACCGGTCCACCGTTGACGGATCGTGCCCCTGCGCCACGGCCTGCTGCTGCATGGCGGCGGTGAAATCGGCAAAGGAACCGCCACAGGGCACCTGGGCCTGGGCGGTGGTGGTGAAAGCGGCAAGTGCAAGGGTGGCAAGGGGTTTCATCTGTCTCTCCGGAATTTGCCGCACAGTATCGGCGGATCGGGCGACGGCAAGCCCCGGCGAATGACCTTTCGGTGAGCGGGCTGTTTCAAAGCGCCGCGATGGCTGCCACCAGCAGCGCCAGCCCGGCCCAGCTGCGCCAGAGCGCCGATACGCAGGCGTCGATCTCGGCCGGTCCCGGGGTGCGGTTGCCACCCGGGTTGATGAAGGGAAAATCGCGCATCCGGCCATGGTAGCTGCGCGGGCCCGAAAGTGCCACGTCCAGGCAGAAGGCCATCGCCGCCTCGGGCCAGCCCGCGTTGGGCGAACGGTGCCGACGGGCGGCGCGGCGGATAGCCCGCCAGTTCCCGAATCCGCCGCTGCCAAGCAGGATCAGCCCCGCTGTCAGCCGGGCCGGAATCAGGTTCAGCAGGTCGTCGAGCCGCGCCGCCGCCCAGCCGAAGGCCTCGTGCCGCGGCGTGCGATAGCCGATCATGCTGTCGGCGGTGTTCACCAGCTTGTAGACCAGTATCCCCGGCAACCCGCCGGCCAGAAACCAGAAGGCGGGCGCCACCACGCCGTCCGACAGGTTTTCGGCCCCGCTTTCGATGGCGGCGCGCGCGATGGCCGGTTCGTCCATCGTATCGGTATCGCGCCCGACGATCATGGCGACCGCCCGCCGTCCGCCGGGTACGCACAGCCGCAGGGCGCGCGCCACGGCGGCCACATGATCGGCGAGGCTGCGCTGTGCCAGCAGGATCGCCGCCAGCAGCAGGCTGAGGGCCTCTCCGCCCGGCAGCGATGCGATGCCCCATCCCAGCAGCGCCGCAAGCGCTGACAGGCCACCCAGAACCATCGCACCTTTCAGCCGCCGGTGCGCGCCGGAATTGAACCGCCTGTCCGTCCAGGCGATGAGGCGCCCCATCAGCACCGCCGGATGCGGCAGGCGCGACCACAGCCAGCGCGGCTCGCCCAGCAGGGCATCGAGCGCCAGCGCACCCAGCAGCAGAAGCGCGTTTTCGCTCACGCCAGCGCGTCCGCGAGCCGCCGCCAGTCCGCTTCGCGGCCGGGCAGGCCGACCCTGAGCCAGCGGTCGGAATAGGGGAAGCGGCGGGTCCAGATATGCGCGGTTGCAAGCCGTGCCTGCATCGCCGTTGCATCGCCCACGTCGTGCAGCCGGAAGAGCGATGTGCCGCCGACCGGGCAGGCGCCGGTCGCCGACAGCAGGGTGTCGAGCCGCGCCGCGTCCCGAACGAGGCGCGCGCGCGTCCTGTCGGCCCAGATGCCGTCGTTCAGGGCGGCGGTGCCGATCGCCAGCGCCGGGCCGGAAACCGCCCATGGCCCGAACATTCCTGCCAGCCTGTCCAGCAGATCGGGCGGCCCGAGAGCGAACCCGAGTCGCAGCCCGGCCAGGCCCCAGAACTTGCCGAAGCTCTTGAGAACGACGGTGTCCGGCCGGTCGGCAACGGCGTCGAGCAGGCTGCTTTCGGGCGCAACGTCGCAAAAGCTCTCGTCGATCACCAGCAGCCCGTCGCCGGGCAGGTCCCCACTGCACCACAGCCGGCCGTCCGGGTTGTTCGGGTGGACGAGAACCGTCGCATCTGCCCCCTGCGGCCGGTTGGAAACCGCCCAGCCGGCGGTGCGGAACGCGGCTGCGTGTTCGTTATAGGTGGGAGCATGAATATGCACCCTGCCCGGGGGGGGCAGCGCCGGTATCCGTGCGATCGCCGCCGAGGCGCCGGGAACGGCAAGCACCTGCATATGGGGCGGCACCTTCCAGAAACGCCGCGCCGCATCCGCCAGTTCGCGCGTCGCGGCCATGTCGGGCAGCGCGGACCAGCAATCGGGTGGCAGATCGGGCAGGGGATAGGCGACGGGGTTTATTCCGGTCGAAAGGTCCAGCCAGTCGCATCTGTTCCCGCCCCAGCGTGCCGCAGCGGCATCTATTCCGCCGCCATGGTCACGCAAGGTAAAGAAAGACTTGCCAGAACCGCTGCGATCTCTAGTCTTTTCCATCCGTCCCAACCGGCGTTCTGTTCGAGTATTTGCGGTGTTCTGCGGGATTTGTTGCGGGATGGAAAGAGATTAACGGGTGCGGATATCCGGTTGCCTTCCGGTTGGGGATATCGCTTCACCTGCGCCCGGAGCGGCGGCGGTGAAGTCTGGCACGGAGGATTGATGCGCGTCCTGATTGTGGAAGGCTGTCCCGAGCTTTGCGGACTGTGGAAGCGGCACCTGGATAGCGGCTCCTGCGATGTGGTGATCGCGAGCGACGAGACCGGAGCCATCGCCCTGCTGCAATCCGAGGAGGTCGATGTCATCGTGCTCAACCTGGTGCTGGCGCGCGGCAGCGCGCTGGCGGTGGCGGATTTCGCCTCCTACAGGCAGCCCGATACCAAGATCATCTTCGTGAACGATACGACCTTCTTCTCGGACGGCTCGATTTTCAGGTTGGCGCCGAATGCCTGTGCCTCTGTCCGCTCGAAAACCCCGCCCGAGGATATTGTCGCAATGGTCGAACATTTCGCGGCGTCGGCCCGCTGATGCCCTCACCGGCGGGTCACCCGCCCGGAATCAGCGGAACCGCATCGCGGCCATGCGGCGCTGACCAGTCGACCCGCGGCGCCAGCGGCACGATGCGGGTGGGGTTGATGATTTCGTGGCTGAAATAATAGTGCCGGCGAATCTGGTCGAAATCGACCGTCGCGGCGATGCCGGGCATCTGGAACAGGTCGCGCGTATAGGCGAAGAGAACGGGCATGTCGATCAGCCGGTTGCGGCTGCACTTGAAGTGTCCGTTGTAGACCGCATCGAACCGCACCAGCGAGGTGAACGCGCGCAGATCGGCTTCGGTCAGCGCGCCGGCGGCAAGGAAGCGTTGCCCTGAAAGCCGTGCCTGCATCCAGTCGAGCGTTTCGAAAACCCCGGCCACGGCGGCGTCATAGGCGTCTTGCGTGGTAGCGAAGCCGGCCTTGTAGACGCCGTTGTTAAGCCCGGAATAGACCCGCGCATTGATCCGCTCGATCTCGTCCCGCAGGGGGGCGGGGTATAGGTCCAGCGGATTGCCGGTGATACCGTCGAAGGCGGTTCCGAACATGCGGATGATCTCGGACGATTCGTTCGAAACGATCCGGCCGCGTAGCTTGTCCCAGAGCACCGGCACCGTCACCCGCCCGGTGTAATCGGACGTGTCGCGCAGGTAGATGTCGCGCAGAAACGCGGACCCGTAAAGCCCGTCGCCGGTCGAGCCGGGAAACCCCGTGTCGAAGGTCCAGCCGTCGCGCAGCATGTCGGGGCTGACGACGGAAACCCCGATATGGTTCTTCAGCCCTTTCAGCATGCGACAGATCAGTGTCCGGTGCGCCCAGGGACAGGCAAGCGAGACATAGAGATGATAGCGCCCGCTTTCGGCGGCAAAGCCGCCCTCGCCGGTCTGGCCGGGTTGTCCGTCGGGGGTGATCCAGTTGCGGAATGCGGCCTCGCTGCGGATGAACCGGCCGCCGGTCTTGTCGGTATCGTACCAGCGGTCGTGCCATTTCCCGTCGATCAGTAGTCCCATGGCGGCGTCTCCCTGTCTGATCGCAATCTAACCGGTGTGCGCAGCGGGAAAACGGGCGTCCGCGCAGACACATGTCGGCTTTTGCGCACACTTGTCACAACCGGCGGGTTTGAAACGGATTTTTGAAACCTTTGTGAATGACGGCGGGTCGCGCTTGACCGAATCGCCCGCACGGCGCCTGATGGACGCGCAGCACGCCTTGGGGGGCTCATGTCGGATTTTCTGCCACTGGCCGTTCGTACCGAACTGGCGCGCGCCAGCCGGGCGCATCTGCTGCGCGATACCCATATGACCATCCGCTCCGGCGGACGGGAGCGTGCCGTCCTGCGCTACTGGGCCGGCGGGTTCGCGCTCGATTCCGCCGATGCGGCGGGCCTGCGCGGGCGGGTCGATCTGTATGACCGGGGAAGGCATCTCTGCCAGGCGCTGATCGTGGCGACGGCCGACACCGAGGGCGAGCGGCTGTTCGAGTTCAAGGTCGAAACCCCGGCTGCAAAAACCGCTCCCCCGGCCGATTTCGTGCGCGAGCGCCCCGAACCTGCCGGGCTGCTGCCTGCCTTCTGACGGGTTCAGGGCAGGATTTCGACCTCGGTCCCGAGCGGGACCACCCGCCACAATTCCTCGATCCCGGCATCGCTGACGGCCATGCAGCCGGCGGTCCAGTCGCCGCGCAGGTCGGGGGCGCCTTTGCGCTGGTTGGGCTGGCCGTGGATGAAAATATCCCCGCCGGGCGAGACCCCCAGTTCCGCCGCGCGCCTGACATCCTCGGGCTGCGGATAGTCGATGCCGAGCGACAGGTGGTATTGGCTCTGCCCGTTGCGCTGATCGATCCGGAACAGCCCCTCGGGGGTGCGGCCGTCGCCCTGCCGGCTCTTGTCGCCCTCGGGCGCGAAGCCGAGCCCGATGGAATAGCCCTTGAGCGCTTCGCCGCCGCGATAGGCGATCAGCCTCCGGTGATGCTTGTAGACCACGATCCGGTCGATCCGCTGGGTCAGGGCGGGCGGTGGCGGCAGCAGATCGGGTGGCCCGGCGGCATCCCAGGCGGCAATTCCGCCCGCCGCGATGGGCGCCAGCCAGGCCGCCAGCAATGCCCCGCCCCCCGAGATCATTGCAGATCGCCGAAGGCACCGGCGAGCCGCTTCACCGCCTCTTCGACCATGCTGCGCGGGGTTGCGAGGTTGAAACGCAGGAAGTTCTCGCCGCCCTTGCCGAAAGTCGGGCCGTGGTTCGCCGCGATGCGGGCGCCGCGCTCGACCCGTTCGGTGAACTCGGCGCGCGACATGCCGGTGCCCGAGAAATCCACCCAGGCCAGATAGGTCGATTCGAGCGGCATCGATGCAAGGCCCGGAATCGCGCTCACCGCGCTGTCGAACAGCTTCCGGTTGCCATCGAGATAGGGCAGCAGCCTGTCCACCCAGGCCGCGCCCTCGGGCGAATAGGCCGCTGTCGTCATGAAAAGTCCGAAGGAATTGGGCGATTTCCCAAGCCCGGCCATCCGCTTGCGGAAGGTCTCGCGCAGCAGCGGATCCTCGACGATCACCTGCCCGGTATGGGCGCCGGCAATGTTGAACGTCTTGGAAGGCGCGGTCATCATCACCAGCCGGTCGCGGATGCCGGCGATCTGCGCCATCGGAACGTGGCGCGCGCCGGGATAGACGAGATCGTGGTGGATCTCGTCGGAAACAATCAGCAGATCGTGCCGCCGCGCGAATCCGGCCACCTGCTCAAGCTCGTCGCGCGTCCACACGCGCCCGCCGGGATTGTGCGGTGAACAGAGGATCAGCATCTTCTCGCCGCCGCTCATCTGCCTGTCCCAGCTATCGAAATCGAACCGGTAGCGACCGTTGTCGTTGATCATCCCGCATTCGACAACCTGCCGCCCCGCGGCCTCGATCACGCGGGCGAAGGCATGGTAGACCGGTGTGAACAGCACGATGCCGTCGCCGGGCCGGGTGAAGGCTTCGAGGCAGACGGCGGTGCCGTTGACCAGACCGGCGGTGGTGAAGATCGACGCCGGATCGACCTGCCAGCCGTGCCGTTCGGCCATCCACCAGCAGATCGCGTCGCGATAGGCGGTATCGTCGCCGAAATAGCCGTAGATGCCGTGATCGACCATCGCCTGAACCGCGTCGTTCACGCATTGCGGCGGACGGAAATCCATATCGGCCACCCACATGGCGATCCCGTCGTCGGCGGGCACGCCGTAGATGGACTCCATCATGTCCCATTTCACGCAGTGACTGCCGCAGCGGTCGATGATCTCGTCGAACGACATCTGGCTTCCTTTCTTCGCTTTCCGCGCAGGCTACCCGGCTGTCCGGCGGGGGCAAGGGCCATGTTGCACCACGATCCGGCTTCGCCTACATGAGCAGCGACATGACACTCAGACCCATCCTTCTCCATCCCGATCCGCGCCTGAAAAAGGTCTGCGATCCGGTATCCGACCTGTCGGACGAGTTGCGCGTGCTGGCCGACGACATGCTGCAAACCATGTACGACGCCCCCGGTATCGGGCTGGCGGCGCCGCAGATCGGCGTCACCCGACGGCTGATCGTGCTCGATTGCGTTAAGGAGGAGGGCGCCGCGCCGCGCCCGCTGATCATGTTCAATCCCGAAATCCTCGCCAGTTCCGACGAAAGGAACGTCTATGAGGAGGGCTGCCTGTCTATTCCCGACCATTACGCCGAAATCGAGCGCCCCGCCGGGGTGACCGTGCGCTGGATCGACCGCGCGGGCGATGAACGGCAGGAGGATTTCGACGGGCTGTGGGCGACTTGCGTCCAGCACGAGATCGATCATCTGAACGGGGTCCTGTTCATCGACTATCTCAAGCCGATGCGCCGCCACATGATCACCCGCAAGATGCAGAAGCTCAAGCGCGAGCGTGCGCGGGACTGACCGATGGCGATCCGGCCCTTCCTGCCCTGGCCAGACAGGCGGCTTGGAACGCCGGCCGCACCGGTCGGCGAGATCACGGATGAAATCCGCGCCATCTGGGACGACATGGTCGAGACGATGGATGCGATGCCGGGCCTTGGTCTCGCTGCGCCGCAGATCGGTATCCTGCTGCGGCTTGCGGTGGTCGATTGCTCCGTCGAGCGCGGGCGGGCCATCCGGCTGGCCGATCCCGAAATAACCGGGGTTTCGCGCACGCTGCGCGCGCATGACGAGGCCAGCCCCAACCTGCCGGGCGTTCATGCGCATCTGGAACGCCCTGATCGCGTGACGGTGGCCTATACCGACGTAGACGGCCGGCGGGTCAGCCGCGCGTTCGAAGCGGTCTGGGCGACATCGGTCCAGCACCAGATCGACCATCTGAACGGCAGGATGTATTTCGACAACCTGAGCCGGACAAGGCGGGCGATGCTGCTGAAAAAGGCGGAAAAAGCCAGGGAGGCTAGCAGATGAGGGTCGTGTTCATGGGAACGCCCGGGTTTTCGGTGCCGGCGCTCGATGCGCTGCTGTCCGCCGGCCACGAAATCGCCGCCGTCTATACCCAGCCGCCGCGCCCGGCGGGCCGGGGCAAGAAGGACCGTCCGACCCCGGTACAGGCCCGGGCCGAGGCGCTCGGCCTGCCGGTGCGCCACCCGGTCTCGCTGAAGCCGCAGGCGGTGCAAGACGATTTTGCCGCGCTGAATGCCGATATCGGTGTCGTCGTTGCCTACGGGCTGATCCTGCCGCCGGCGGTCCTCGATGCGCCGCGCCACGGGTGCCTCAACATTCACGCCTCGCTGCTGCCGCGCTGGCGCGGCGCCGCGCCGATCCATCGCGCGGTGATGGCCGGGGATGCCGAGACCGGCATCTGCATCATGCAGATGGACGCGGGGCTCGATACCGGCCCGGTCCTGCTGCGTGAGGCGACGCCGATCGGCCCCGAAGATACCACGGCCGATCTGCACGACCGGCTCTCGGTGATGGGCGGGCGGCTGATTGCCGGGGCGCTGGTGCGCATCGACGCTCTGATACCCGTGCCGCAGCCCGAGGCGGGTGTGAGCTATGCCACCCGGATCGACAAATCCGAGGCGCGTGTTGACTGGGCCCGCCCGGCAGCAGAGGTCGACCGCCAGATCCGGGGGCTTTCACCCTTTCCCGGCGCGTGGTGCGAGATCGGGGGGGAACGGCTGAAGCTGCTGCGTTCGCGTCTGGCCACGGGGCGGGGCGCGCCGGGCAGGGTGCTTGGCGGGTTCACCATTGCCTGCGGCGACGGCGCGGTCGAGGTGCTGGAGGCGCAGCGGCAGGGCAGGCGCCCGATGCCGGCGAACGAGATCCTGCGCGGCCTGACCCTGCCGGAGGTTCTCGGCTGACCGTTCAGAGCCGGGGTGCGAAGGCCGCCACGACCTGCCGGTAGACCTCGCGCTTGAACGGAACGATATTGGCGACCAGATCATCCGCCGGAAGCCAGCACCATTGCGAGAATTCGGGGTGTTCGGTCTCGATGTCGATCTGATCGTCGCGCCCGAGATAGCGCAGCAGAAGCCATTTCTGCTTCTGCCCCCGGTACTTGCCCTTCCAGAGCTTGCCGATCAGGTTTTCCGGCAGGTCGTAGTGCAGCCAGTCCTCCGTTTCGGTAACAAATTCGACCAGATCCGGGGTAATGCCGGTTTCTTCCCGCAATTCGCGCAACGCCGCCGCGCGCGTGTCCTCGCCCCTGTCGATGCCGCCCTGCGGCATCTGCCACGCGGGCACCTCGCTGTCCTTGCGCTGGCCGACGAATATCCGGCCATCGCCGTTGACCAGCATGACACCGACGCAGGGCCGGTAGGGAAACTTGGCGTCATTCTTGCTCATGGCGCCCTTATCCCGCCGGGGCAGGTGCGGCGCAAGCGGCTTCTGCCGTACTGGCCGGTGCCCGGCCGCTATTTGGCGGGCGCGCTCCAGACGGCCATTTCCGTTCCGTTCGGGGTGCGGAACTCGAACCGGCGGCCGCCGGGAAAATCGAAAATTTCCCGCGTGATCGCCGCCCCGGCCGCGCGCACCCGTTCGAGCGCCGCTTCCAGATCGTCTGTTTTCAGGACGACCAGCGGCGCCTTTGCCGGCGCGCGCTCGATCCCGCCGCCGGTGCCCGCCCCCTGAATGTCGCGGTAGTCGGGGCCGTAATCGACAAACTCCCAGCCGAAGGCGGCGCCGAAAA
>NZ_JBKEAE010000144.1:0-7157 GCF_047971885.1 Tropicimonas sp.
ACCAGCCGCTCCACCTGTTCGACATCGGCGATGTCGAAGCCCTCGGCGACGATCTCGCCGATGCTCATGTCCTCGTCGACCAGCCGTTCGAGGATGCCGTCCAGAACCGGATAGGGTGGCAGGCTGTCCTCGTCCTTCTGGTCGGCGCGCAGTTCGGCCGACGGCGGCTTGTCGATCACGCGCGGCGGAACCACCTCGCCCGGCGGGCCCTGCATCCACGCCCGGTGGCTGGCGTTGCGCCAGCGGCAGGTCTCGAAGACCCGCGTCTTGTAGAGATCCTTGATCGGGTTGTAGCCGCCCGCCATGTCGCCATAGATCGTGGCATAGCCCACCGCGACCTCGGACTTGTTGCCGGTGCTCAGCAGCATCTCGCCGAACTTGTTCGACAGCGCCATCAGCAACAGGCCGCGCAGGCGCGACTGGATGTTCTCTTCGGTCAGATCGGGCGTGGTCCCATCGAAAAGCGGCGCCAGCACTTCGGTTACCGCCGCCCGGGGGCCCGAGATCGGCAGGGTATCGAGCCGGCAGCCGAGATTGCGCGCCACCGCTGCGGCGTCCTGAAGCGAATGCTCCGAAGTGAATTCCGACGGCAGCATGACGCAGCGCAGGTTCTGCGGGCCGATGGCGTCGGCGGCGATGGTCGCGACGAGCGCCGAATCGATGCCGCCGGACAGCCCCAGCAGAACCCTGGAAAACCCGGTCTTGCGCAGATAGTCGCGCAGGGATTCGACCATCACGCGATAGTCCTGCTCCCATTCGTCCGGCAGATGGGCCATCTGGCCCGGTTCGGCCAGCCAGCCATCGGCGCCGCGAACGAAATCGACATGCGCGATCGCCTCGTCGAACGGGGGCAGTTGCACCACCAGCTTGCCATGCGGGTTCAGAACGAACGAGCCGCCGTCGAAGACCTGATCGTCCTGGCCGCCCACCATGTTGAGATAGACCAGCGGCAGCCCGGTTTCGACAACCCGGCTGACCATGTGGGTCAGGCGAAAGGCGCGCTTGCCACGGAAATAGGGCGAGCCATTGGGAACCAGCAGCATTTCGGCGCCGGTTTCGGCGAGGGTCTCGCAGACATCCGGATGCCAGGCGTCCTCGCAGATCGGGATACCCACCCGCAGCGGCCCGACCGCGGTCGGGCCGCTGACATCGCCGCCGGAAAACAGGCGCTTTTCATCGAAGACGTTGAAATTGGGCAGGTGATGCTTGACGATCCCGGCGCCGATCCGGCCGCCCTTCAGCACGGCATAGATATTGAACAGTTCCGCCCCCTCGAACCAGGGCAGGCCGATCCCCAGCGCCGGCCCGTCGGCGCAATCGGCGGCAAGCTGCTCCAGCACGTTGCGGCAATCGGCGACGAAGGCGGGCTTCATCATCAGATCCTGCGCCTGATAGCCGGGCAGGAACATCTCGGGCAGCGCCACCATGTCGGCGCCGGCAGCGCGGCCGGCCTGCCAGGCGGTATGCGCCTTGCCGGCATTTTCGCGCAGCGCGCCGACGGTCGGGTTCAACTGGGCCAGCGTCAGGCGAAATCGGGTCATGGCATTCCTTGCGGTCTCGGCATCGGCTCGGCATCGGGCCGCCGACCTTCTAGCAGACTGTCGCGGAGTTGAAAGCGCAAGACCGTGAAAAGCGTTGCCCCCCGCCGGGGGGGCCTCTAGGGTGCGCCCCGAACGACCGGAACGAAAACGGCCCTTTCAGGGGAAGCAGCAATGATCCGACAGGCCCGCACCTCCCTCCTCGCTGTCATGCTGGCAAGCGCCGCGACAGGCTTCGCGGCGGCCCAGACCGGCGATGTCGAGGTCAAGCAGTACGAGAACGGCGGCATCTACGAGGGAACCTTCAAGGACGGGTTGCAGCACGGCCACGGCACCTACCGGCTGCCCAACGGCTACGAGTATTCGGGCGACTGGGTCGAGGGCGAGATCCTCGGCAACGGGACGGCGCGTTTCCCCGATGGTTCGGTCTACGAGGGCACGTTCGCGCAGGGCCAGCCGAACGGCACGGGCAAGATCACCTTTCCCGACGGCGGCACCTACGAAGGGGACTGGACCGAAGGCGAAATGACCGGCCAGGGCGTGGCCAGCTACGCCAATGGCGTCCGGTACGAAGGCCAGTTCGTCAGCGCGCTGCACGACGGCACCGGCACCATGACCTCGCCCAACGGCTACCGCTACGAAGGGGCGTGGGTCATGGGGGTCAAGGAGGGCGAGGGCAAGATCACCTATCCCGAAGGCGCCGTCTACACCGGCCACCTCAGCCAGGGCCAGCGCGCGGGTCAGGGCACGCTGACCATGCCCGACGGGCTGGTCTACGACGGGGCGTGGCAGGGCGGCCAGATGAACGGAACAGGCAAGCTGACCCAGTCCAACGGCGACATCTACGAGGGAACGCTCGCCGAGGGCCGCCGCGAGGGACAGGGCAAGGTGACCTATGCCAACGGCGATGTCTACGAAGGCCAGTTCGCCAACGACCGCCGCCACGGTCAGGGCACCTTCAGGGGAACGGACGGCTATCTGTACACCGGCGCGTGGGTCGACGGGCGGATCGAGGGGCCGGGCAAGGTGACCTATCCGGACGGATCGGTCTACGAGGGCGCATTCAGCAACGACCTTGCCAACGGCAAGGGCAAGATCACCTATCCGGACGGTAACACCTACGAAGGCGACTGGGTCGACAGCGTGATCGACGGCACCGGCGTGGCGCATTACGCCGACGGGCAGGTCTACGAAGGCCAGTTCAAGGGGGCCAGGTACGACGGCAAGGGCAGGATGACCTACCCCGACGGCTATGTCTACGACGGCGACTGGAAGGACGGGGTACGCCACGGCAAGGGGCGCGCCGTCTATACCGACGGCAGCGTCTACGAGGGGGATTTCGCCGATGGCATGCGCGCAGGCACCGGAACGCTGACCGCGCCCGGCGGCTTCGCCTATACCGGCGAATGGAGCAACGGCGAGATCGAGGGAGCCGGAGAGGCGACCTATGCCAGTGGCGATGTCTATGCCGGAACCTTCAGGGCAGGCATGCCGCAGGGTGAGGGGATGATGCGCTATGCTACCGGCGAAATTCGCTCGGGCACCTGGGATCAGGGGGCGATGGTCAGCTCCGACCGGCCGGCCGAGAGCGGGGCCCCGGCAGCGGGCAGCGCCAATGTCGGCGCCGGCTCGACGGCAAACCCCGACACCATCGACCCGCCGGCAATCGAGGCCGCCGAGACGCCCCCGGCAGACCCCGCCCCGACCGAGTGATCGAAACGACGACAGGGCCGGCCCGGCGCAGGCTTTGCTCGTCCGGGGATTTCGCGCTTTTCTTTTGCAAAAGCGCCGGTATAGTCCGGACCCATGACGACCGACCGGCATATCGCAGCACTGCCCGCTTCGCGGGCGCTTCCGCTTGCCGGTCTTCTCCTTCTCCTTAGCCGCCTCTGAGCGTGCCATTCCGGCGCGTCCGCTCAGAGGGCTTTGGCATCGCGCCACCGGATTGAAGGACATCAAGGAACATACCCAATGACGAACGACCCGAACCGCGTGTTGATTTTCGACACCACCCTGCGCGATGGCGAACAGAGCCCCGGCGCCACCATGACCCACGACGAGAAGCTGGAGATCGCCCAGTTGCTCGACGAGATGGGCGTGGACATCATCGAAGCCGGCTTCCCCATTGCCTCGGAGGGCGATTTCGAGGCGGTGCGCGACATTGCCGAGGTAACGCAGAACGCCGTGATCTGCGGGCTGGCGCGCGCCAATTTCAAGGATATCGACCGCTGCTGGGAGGCCGTGCGCCATTCCGAGCAGCCGCGCATCCACACCTTCATCGGCACCTCGCCGCTGCACCGCGCCATCCCCAACCTGACCATGGACGAGATGGCCGAGCGCATCCACGAGACGGTCAGCCATGCCCGCAACCTGTGCGACAACGTGCAATGGTCGCCGATGGACGCCACGCGCACCGAGCACGATTACCTCTGCCGGGTGGTGGAGATCGCCATCAGGGCCGGCGCCACCACGATCAACATCCCCGACACGGTGGGCTATACCGCCCCGCGCGAATCGGCCGATCTGATCCGCATGCTGATCGAGCGTGTGCCCGGCGCCGACAAGGTGGTTTTCGCCACCCACTGCCACAACGATCTGGGCATGGCGACGGCCAACGCGCTGGCCGCGGTGGAGGCCGGCGCGCGCCAGATCGAATGCACGATCAACGGGCTGGGCGAGCGGGCGGGCAATACCGCGCTGGAAGAGGTGGTGATGGCGCTCAAGGTGCGGCACGACATCATGCCCTTCACCACCGCTGTCGACAGTACGCGGATCATGAACATCTCGCGCCGCGTCGCCGATGTCTCGGGCTTTCAGGTGCAGTTCAACAAGGCGGTGGTGGGCAAGAACGCCTTTGCCCATAAAAGCGGTATCCATCAGGACGGCATGCTGAAGAACCCGCAGAATTTCGAGATCATGCGCCCCGAGGATGTCGGGCTGAGCGCCACCAACCTGGTGATGGGCAAGCATTCGGGCCGCGCCGCGCTGCGCGCCAAGCTGCACGATCTGGGTTACGATCTGGGGGACAACCAGCTCAAGGACGTCTTCGTGCGCTTCAAGGCGCTGGCCGACCGCAAGAAGGAAGTCTACGACGACGACCTGATCGCGCTGATGCGCGAAAGCGGCGCCGAGGCGGACGAACACCTGAAGGTCAAGTTCCTGCGCGTGATCTGCGGTACGCAGGCGCCGCAATCGGCGGATCTGACGCTGACGGTCGAGGGCGTGGACCATATGGAATCGGCCATGGGCGACGGCCCGGTGGACGCGACCTTCAATGCGGTCAAGAAGATATTTCCCCATAACGCGCATCTGAAGCTCTATCAGGTGCATGCCGTCACGCGGGGCACCGATGCGCAGGCAACCGTCACCGTCAGGCTGGAGGAAGACGGCCGTATCGTCACCGGACAGGCGGCAGATACCGATACCGTGGTCGCCTCGGCCAAGGCCTATGTCTCGGCGCTCAACCGGCTGATCGTGCGGCGCCGGAAGACCGGCACCGACCGGAAGGAGATCGACTACCGCGACATGGTGAAATAACGCGGGCGGCGGGCGGGCGCCGCTTCCTGTGCCGAGAAGGCCACCGGGTTGCTTCAGGGCTTCGTCCCGGTGGCCATCAACCGGCTCCACCCCAAACATCCGGCAATGCTCATTCTGGGTAAAACGGGCGCATATTTCGCTTTACCCGCGCATCGGCCTCACCCGAGCTTCGCCGCGACCTTCGTCAGCCGTTCGACCGCGTCCGAAGCGACCTCGGCGATCTCCGGCGTCCCGGACAGGTCGCCCGACTGCATCATCACGCCGGCATCGACGATCCTGACGATGCAATCCTGTCCGGCCTGCTCGACCGTCACATTGCAGGGCAGCAGCAGGCCGATATCCGGCCGGGCCGTCACCGCCTTGAGGGCGAGATTCGGGTTGCAGGCGCCAAGGATGGTGTAGCGGCGGAAATCGGCCCCGATCTTCTCGGCAAAGGCCTTGTCGAGGTCGATGCGCGAAATCACACCGAACCCCTCGGTCGCCAGCGCTTTTGTCACTGTCTCGACCGCCTCGTCGAACGGGCCGTCGATGGTCACGGTATATCCAAGCATGGTCATGGTTCGGTTCCTCCGGCTGATCCCGAGCGGCGGGGCGCATCCGGCGCCGTTCGCTCCCGAGGAAGCGCCCCGCGCGGATCCTAGCGCTGAAACGGGCCGAGGGACAGGCCCGGTCGCGGAATACCCGGATTTCGATGGTCCGCCAGCGAAGCGCCGGGCAGGCCACGCCGCGGATCGGCCGGCGACGGCACTACACGGCGGTGCATCGCCACCGCCCCAGTTTCGCCCTTTCCCCTGTGGGGCCCCGCGACTATAACGCCGCAATCCGGCGGCTCGGGAGTCGCCGGCCTTTGGGCATAGCGACGACAACGGACAGAATCAAACATGGCACTATTTGGTGGGCTGTTCTCCTCCGACATGGCAATCGACCTCGGGACGGCGAACACGCTGGTCTATGTGAAGGGCAAGGGCATCGTGCTGAACGAGCCCTCCGTCGTCGCCTATCACACCAAGGGCGGGCGCAAGGAAGTGCTGGCCGTCGGCGAGGATGCGAAGATGATGCTGGGTCGCACCCCCGGCAGCATCGAGGCGATCCGCCCGATGCGCGAGGGCGTCATTGCCGATTTCGATACGGCGGAGGAAATGATCAAGCATTTCATCCGCAAGGTGCACAAGCGCACGACCTTCACCAAGCCCAAGATCATCGTCTGCGTGCCCCATGGCGCCACACCGGTTGAAAAGCGGGCGATCCGGCAATCGGTGCTGTCGGCGGGCGCGCGGCGCGCCGGGCTCATTGCCGAGCCGATCGCGGCAGCCATCGGTGCCGGGATGCCGATCACCGATCCCACCGGCTCGATGGTGGTCGATATCGGCGGCGGGACGACCGAGGTGGCGGTGCTCAGCCTCGGCGATATCGTCTACGCGCGCTCGGTGCGCATCGGCGGCGACCGGATGGACGACGCCATCGTTTCCTACCTGCGGCGCCAGCAGAATCTGCTGATCGGCGATTCGACCGCCGAGCGCATCAAGACCTCGATCGGCACCGCCCGGATGCCGGACGACGGGCGCGGCTCGTCGATGCAGATCCGGGGGCGCGACCTGCTGAACGGGATCCCCAAGGAGACCGAGATCAACCAGGCCCAGGTTGCCGAGGCGCTTTCCGAACCGGTGCAGGCGATCTGCGAGGCGGTGATGACCGCGCTCGAAGCCACCCCGCCCGACCTTGCCGCCGATATCGTCGACCGCGGCGTGATGCTGACGGGCGGCGGCGCCCTGCTGGGCGATCTCGATCTCGCACTGCGCGAGCAGACCGGGCTTTCCATTTCGGTCGCCGACGAATCGCTCAATTGCGTCGCGCTCGGCACCGGCAAGGCGCTTGAGTACGAGCATCAGCTGCGGCATGCAATAGATTACGAAAGCTGAACGGCGGAACCGGCCAGGACAGCGCCGGCAGGACGTGAGGCCGCGTGGCACGTAACAGGAACTCAGAGATCGACTATGTCCGCCCGGTCCGGCGTATCCTTGTCGGCGGGCTGGTTCTGTTCTGTCTGGCGATCTTCCTGATCTGGCGCATCGATTCGCCGCG
>NZ_JBKEAE010000160.1:0-2678 GCF_047971885.1 Tropicimonas sp.
TCCGCCTCGAGATCGAGGATTAGCGGCATCAGCGTTTCGGAAACGAAACGGCCGCCGAAAATGCCGAAGCGGCCATTCTCGTCGGGGCCCGAGCTAAAGGTGTTGGGAGTGGTCTGGTTCATGGGTCCGCCCTGCTTCATCGCATCGTTGTAGCCGCTTGGTCCGCTGCGGTCGAGACCGGAGCCATGCCGGCCGGGATCATCCGAGCGGGCGTTTGAAGCCGACATGCGACGGCGTGAACCCGAGCCTTTCGTAAAAGGCCCTGGCACGGTCGCGCCGGGCGTTGGAGGTGAGTTGCATCAGCGTGCAGCCCGCCGCGCGTGCCCGCGCCTCGGCATCGGCAAACATCGCGGTGCCGAGCCCCCTTCCCCGGCAGTCCGAGGCAACCCGCACGCTTTCGACCTGCGCCCGGCGCGCGGCCTTCAGCGACAGGCCCGAAATCAGCGTCAACTGATAGGTGGCGACGATCCTGCCCTCCAGTTCGCCGACGATCAGCATGTTGCCGCCTTCAGCCAGCATCGCATCGAAAGCGGCGAGATAGGGGGCGGGATCGGGGCATTCGCGCCCCTGCCCCAGCATATCGTCGGCAAGCAGGGCAGCGACGGCCGGCACATCGCCGCGCCGCGCCGCGCGCCAGATCACACTCACGCCCGGGCCGCCGCGACGAAAGCGCCGATCAGGGCGGCGTCCTTGACGCCGGGCGCGGTTTCGACCCCGGAAGACACGTCGACCTGCCGCGCGCCGGTCAGATGCATGGCCTCGGCGACATTTTCCGGCGTCAGCCCGCCCGCCAGCATCCACGGCACGGGCCAGCGCCGCCCCGCGATCAGCCGCCAGTCGAAGATCAGCCCGTTGCCGCCCGGCAGCGCCGCATTCCGTGGCGGCCTGGTGTCGACAAGGATCTGGTCGGCGACGCGCGCATATTCCTGCAGGGCGGGCAGATCGCCCTCATCCGCCACGCCGACCACCTTCATCACCGGCAAGCCGTAACGTTGCCTGATCCGCGCCACGCGCTCGGCGCTTTCGTGGCCGTGCAGTTGCAGCATGTCGAGCGGAACCCGGGCGACGATCCGGTCCAGTTCCTCCTCTGCCGCATCGACCGTCAGCCCCACCTTGGCTAGCCCGGCCGGCACCTCGACGGCCAGCGCAGACGCGGCTTCGGTATCGAGATATCGCGGCGATTTCGGAAAGAAGTTGATACCCACATAGGCCGCGCCCGCAGCGACAGCGGCGGAAATGTCCTGCGGCCGTCTGACGCCGCAGATCTTCACCCGCACATTTTCGGGCATCCGCTATCCAAGCGCCTTCTTGGGCATCTCGAGCATGGCGACAACCTCGTCCTTGCCCTTGTTGGTCTCACCCTGAAGCCGGCTGACCTCGCGGTTCAGTTTCTTGACCTGGCGCTGGCGCCTGGCGACCTCGGAGCGATATTTGGATTCGCGAATCCACTCGAAGACGTAGCCGATCAGCAACCCCAGCGCGATACTGAACAGGATCACCAGAAACAGCGGCACCTGCGGCGTGGTGAAGTTCCAGCCAACCGCCTCGGCAAGGGCCGCCGGCAGCAACGTCAGCGTCACCATCTGCCAGTTGGCCATGGCGATGACCACAAGCACCGCAAGCAGCGCGGCAAGAATAAGGTAGCGGACGTAACGCATCATCGGGCGGCCCCTCGTTTCTCAGTTTTCCTGGCCGTTCAGACGGTCGCGCAACAGCTTCCCGGTCTTGAAGAACGGCACGTGCTTTTCCTCGACCGCAACGGCATCGCCTGTTCGCGGGTTCCGCCCGGTTCTCGCGTCCCTTTTCTTGACCGAAAAGGCGCCGAAACCGCGCAGTTCAACCCTGTTGCCATTAGCCATTGCCTCGATGATCTCGTCGAAGACGGTGTTCACGATCCGCTCGACATCACGTTGATAGAGGTGAGGGTTTTCGTCCGCAAGTATCTGAATAAGCTCTGATCTAATCATGTTCCCCCCTGGCCCGCCGCCGCAATAACGTGCCACCATTGGCGTCATCGCGACTATACGTTCAAATTGCGCCCGGCGGAACGGCAAACGAAGGGGATTGCGGACAATATCCTGCATCATAGAGTAAGAAATTGGCAAGAAACCGCCAACCGCAGGGAAATCAAGGCAATTTTGGTGAAATTTGTCGCACCCGCCGAACTGGAACGTTCAGTGTGATTCGTCTTGGCGAGGGCGGCACCACAAACGAAAACCCCCGCGGCTGGCCGCGGGGGTCTGATTATCAGCGAATATTCAGGCGCCTCAGTCGTCGCCCTTGAGCGCCGCTCCGAGAATATCGCCCAGCGACGCCCCCGAATCCGAGGAACCGAACTGTTCGACCGCCTCGCGTTCCTCGGCGATCTCGCGTGCCTTGATGCTGAGCCCGAGGCGGCGGGTCTTGCTGTCGATATTGGTGACGCGAACGTCCACCTTGTCACCGACCTGGAAGCGCTCGGGGCGCTGCTCGGCCCGGTCGCGAGACAGGTCCGAGCGGCGGATGAAGGATTTCATGCCCTCGTATTCCACCTCGATGCCGCCGTCCTCGATCGCCGTCACGGTCACCGTGATAACCGAGCCGCGCTTCACGCCGCCCGTGGCCTCGGCGAACTTGTCGCCGCCAAGCGCCTTGATCGAGAGCGAGATACGCTCCTTCTCGACATCGACCTCGGTGAC
>NZ_JBKEAE010000171.1:0-52590 GCF_047971885.1 Tropicimonas sp.
TGCGGCCGCGACCGGCCGCAGCCGCGCTGGTCGAACAGCACGATACGAAAGGCCGCAGCATCGAAATAGCGCCGCATCATCGGGCTGCATCCGCCGCCGGGCCCGCCATGCAGCACCACAACCGGAATGCCGTCGGGGTTGCCGCATTGTTCGACATAGATCTTGTGACCGTCGCCGACATCCATCACACGCTGGTCAAAGGGAACCAGCGGGGGATAAAGGTAGTTCAGCGCAGTCTTGTGTCCTGCAATCCGGTCCATGAGAGAGATATATCGTGGCCGGAAGGTCTGCGCCACGCCTTCCGTACCCCGGAAGCGACCGCATCGAGGAGCCGCATCAATGAGCACGACCCAGACCACCGTCGATCCCGCCGAAGTCGCCAAGTTCGAGGCGATGGCCGCCGAATGGTGGGACCCGACGGGCAAGTTCCGGCCGCTGCACATGCTGAATCCGACGCGGCTCGACTATATCACGCGCCAGATCGCCGCCCAGTTCGACCGCGACCTGAACGCCGAATCGCCCCTCGCCGGGTTGCGGCTGCTCGATATCGGCTGCGGCGGCGGCCTGCTGTCCGAACCGATGGCGCGGCTCGGCGCCGATGTGGTGGGGGCGGATGCCGCCGAACGCAACCTGCCCGTGGCACGCATCCATGCCGCGCAATCGGGGCTCGATATCGACTATCGCCATATGACGGCCGAGGCGATGGCCGCAGCGGGCGAACGCTTCGACGTGGTTCTGAACATGGAGGTGGTCGAACACGTATCCGACCCGCTCGCCTATCTGACCGCCTGCCGGCAGCTTCTGAAACCCGGCGGGCTGATGATCTGCTCGACGATCAACCGCAACGCCAAGAGCTTTGCCATGGTGATCGTCGGCGCCGAATGGGTGATGCGCTGGCTGCCCAGGGGCACGCACGAATGGTCGAAGTTCATCACGCCGGCCGAACTGAAGGATCTGATCGGCCGTGCCGGGCTGGAACCGGTGGACGCGACCGGATTCGTCTTCAACCCGGCAAGCTGGGCATGGTCGCTGTCGGAACGCGACCTTTCGGTGAATTACGTAACGTCGAGTGTTCGGCCCGGCTGATCCGGGCGCCTGTCCGTATCGAGCAAATAATGCGCCAGTTCGCTGTGCCGCGCCGGTCCGTGGCCCAGAACCGACTGCCAGAGCCCGAAACCCTCCACCGCGAAGGGCTGCGCGACCGGAATCGGCTGCGCCTGAAGGAATGCACCCAGCCTGCCGGCATCGGCGGCCGATGGCGCATGGTTGAAGCGGGCCAGGGTCACATGCGGGCGGTAGCGTTCGCGCCGCAACCCCACGCCGGCGGCGCGCACCGCCTGAACCACGCGCTGCTGAAGTGCCAGCAGCGGCTGCGCCGGGCGGATCGCGGCAAGAAGGATCTGCGGCCGCCGGCCGCCAAAAAGGTCGAGGCCGGCAAATTCCAGCCCGAACGCCGGGGCGCGGACCTGCTCCAGTGCCGCATGGGCTGCGGCGGAGTGCTGCGACGACATCTCACCCAGAAAAACCAGCGTCAGGTGCAGGTTTTCGCGCGGTGTCCGGCGACCGAACGGTATCGCCGATTGCAGGCGGCTCAGGCGGTCTCGCGTCTCGTCGGGCAGAGGGATCGCAACGAAACAGCGCACCGCGTCACTCCCCGCCCAGCTTCTCGCGCAATTCACGCAGCACCGGCAGGGCCTGACGCACCCGCTCCGGGCCGATCTCGGCCACGACATCGGCGATGATCGGCGAAACGGCGGCAATTGCCGCCTCACGTGCCGCGCGGCCCGAAGGGCTGATCGAGATCAGCTTGCGCCGCGCATCGTCCCAATCGGGCCGGACATGGATATGGCCGGCCCATTCGAGCTTGGACAGCGTGTTGGTCATCGCGCCGCGCGTCAGGTGAAAAGCCTGGGCAAGCTGGGCCGGGGTGCGTTCCTCGTTCAGCCGCGCAAGGTGGTTGAGCACCGAAAACTGGCTGATTTCCATTCCGCGCGGCAGCGCCTTGGTCAGCCGGTTGTGGGCAAGCTGCTCGATGGTGAATATCTCGCTGAAAAGCGCAACGGCGAGGCTGTCGGTCTGCTGGCTCATCACGGACCTTCCACCCGCCGGTCGTGATTCAGCGAGGGAACGCGCCGCCGCGCCGCGGCCACTTCACCGATATCGATCTCGGCCAGGACAACGCCGGGTGTCTCTCCGCCATCGACTGTCACCTCACCCCAGGGCGACACCGCCATGCTGTGGCCCCAGGTGGCGCGCGGCTTTCCCCGGCTTGCGCGATGGCCGCCGCACTGGGCCGGCGCCAGCACCCAGGCGCCGTTCTCGATGGCGCGGGCGCGCAGCAGCACCTCCCAGTGGGCAGCGCCAGTGACCGGCGAAAAGGCCGCCGGAACGGTCAGGATGTCGGCCCCCGCCTGTGCCAGCCTCCGGTAAAGCTGCGGAAACCGCAGATCGTAACAGATGGTCAGGCCGAGTCTGCCGAATGGCATATCGGCCAGAACCGCCCGGTCTCCAGGCCGGTAGCCATCCGATTCGCGGTAGGTTTCGCCTGGCGAGATGTCGACATCGAACATGTGAACCTTGTCGTACCGCGCCCCAACCGCGCCATCGGGCCCGATCAGGAACGACCGGTTGGCGAAGCGCCGGCGCGAATCGTCGGTCCTGAGCGCAAGCGAGCCGATCAGCAGCCAGATACCGTATCGGGCCGCGGCATCGCGCAGGGCGGCCAGCGTCGGGTCTTCGCTTTCCGGGCGCAACACCTCCATCTGGTGACGCCGGCTGGCGGAGACACAGTTGGTCACCTCGGGCGTCAGCACGAATGCGGCGCCGTCCCGCACCGCGCTGTCCACCATGCCCAGCGTCAGCGGCAGATTGGCGGCCGGATCGTCACCCGACGAAAGCTGAAGCAGCGCCGCCCGCATGCCCTCAGCCCGCCAGCATCGGATCGAGCCTGCCGGCGCGATCCAGGGCAAGAAGATCGTCGCAACCGCCGACATGCACCCCGCCGATGAATATCTGCGGCACGGTGTAGCCGCCGTTGGCGCGGGCCATCATCTGCTGGCGCAGATCGGGGTTGCCGCTGACATCGATCTCGGTAAAGGTGGCCGCCTTGGCCGTCAGCAGACGCTTGGCCGCCCGGCAATAGCCGCAATAGGGCGTCGTGTAGATCTCGACAGGCTGCATGATCGCTCCGTGATGCCGTCCTGCCGTTAACCTAATCGTCCTTGGCGACCCTTGCCAGTGCCAGAACCCGCACATCCGCCGCACCCGCCGCCAGACAGGCCTCGGCCGCCGCCGCGAACGTGGCGCCGGAGGTCATCACGTCGTCGACGATCAGCACCGGGCGGTCTTTGATCTGCCGGGCGCGGCGCGGGTGAACCCGGATCGCGCCTTGCAGGTTGGCGAAGCGGGCATCGCGGTTGCGCCCCTCCTGCGTACCGGTATGGCGCGGCCGCTGCAACAGGTCGGGGAGGCAGGTCAGCCCGGTCTCGCGCCCCAGCGCCTGCGCCAGCAATGCCGACTGGTTGTAGCGCCTGAGGAAAAGCCGCCGCCAGTGCAGGGGAACCGGCGCCACGATCATTCCCGGCAGCAGCAGCCCGCACCCCGCCGCAGCCATCCAGCGGGCGGCGGGGCGGGCAAGCTCCGTCCGGTCGGCGTGCTTGAACATCAGAACGAACCGCCGGGCGTTTCCGCGATAGAGCATGGCCGCGCGCCCGCGCGACCACGGGCGCGCGATCCGCAGGCAATCGTCGCACAACACCGGCTCTCCCGGATCATCGCCCGGCAGGGGCACGCCGCAAAGATCGCAGACAAGACCGGCGATGAACGGCGTTTCACGCCAGCACGGGCCGCAGAATGCGCCTTCGGTACCGACGATCGCATTGCAGGTCAGGCATGCAGGCGGGTAGATGATACGCGACAAGCCCCGAGCCGCCGCGTGAAGAATGCCTGATTCCGACATGAACCGCCCCCGTCTGACAGACCGAACCGCCCTCCTGCGCGCCCGGCGGCGGGCGGAAAGGGCACCCGGCGGCATGGCCGATTTCCTGCATCGCGCCGCCGCCGCCGAGGTTGAGGAAAGGCTGGAACTGGTTAACAGGAGCTTTACCGCGCCGGCGGTCGTGTCGGGGTTTCCCGATCTGTGGGCCGGGCTTTTCCCTGGTGCCGCTCAGGTGACGGATGACGAGATCCTGTCGCTGGAGCCCGGCGCGCACGATCTGGTGGTGCATGCGCTGGCGCTGCACTGGGCGAACGATCCGGTCGGGCAGATGGTGCAGGCGCGTCTGGCACTCAGGCCCGACGGGCTGTTTCTTGCCTGCCTGTTCGGCGGCGGGACGCTGGGCGAATTGCGCGGTGCGCTGGCCGCCGCCGAAATGGCCGAGCTTGACGGCCTTTCACCCCGGGTGGCGCCAATGGGCGAGATTCGCGACCTCGGCGCATTGCTCCAGCGTGCCGGGTTCGCCCTGCCGGTTGCCGATTCGGTGCCGCTGACGGTCAGCTACCGGACACCCCTGCACCTGATGCGCGACCTGCGCGCCATGGGCGAGACAAACGCGCTGGCGGCACGTCACCGCGCACCGGTACCACGCCGGCTGTTCACCCGGATGGCGGCGGAATATTCCGCCGTCCATGCCGCCCCTGACGGGCGTATTCCGGCAAGCTTCGAACTGATCGTGCTGACCGGCTGGGCACCCGCGGCAACACAGCCAAAACCGCTGCGTCCGGGATCGGCCACGACCCGGCTTGCCGACGCGCTCGGAACCACCGAACATGGCGCGGGCGACAGCGGGGATTGACGCCGGACCCTGAGCCCCGTCCCCGCCCCGACCGGTAAATACCAGGAAAGAAAGATGAAAAGCGATCACCGCCCTTCCGACCACCCCCCGGTGCCGCCCGAGAAGATCGGCGTGCTGCTTTCCAATCTCGGAACCCCCGACGGCCACGATTACTGGTCTATGCGGCGCTACCTGAGCGAATTTCTCAGCGACAAGCGCGTCATCGACTATCCAAGCTGGAAATGGCAGCCGCTTCTGCAGCTTGTCATTCTGTCGAAACGTCCGTTCAGGTCGGGCGAGGCCTATCGGTCGATCTGGAACAACGATGCCGACGAAAGCCCGCTGATGACGATCACCCGGTCGCAGGCGGCAGGCATCGCCCACCGGATGCAGGCCCGGTTCGGCGACAGCGTGGCGGTGGAGTTCTGCATGCGCTACGGCAATCCCTCGACCCCGGCCAGGGTCAGGGCGCTTGTCGAACAGGGCTGCCGGCGCATCCTGTTCTTTCCGCTTTATCCGCAATATGCCGGCGCCACGACCGGCACGGCGAACGACCAGTTCTTTCGCGCGCTTATGGAGGAAAAATGGCAGCCCGCCAGCCGGACGGTAGCGCCCTATTTCGGTGATCCCGGTTATGTCGATGCGCTCGCCGCCTCGGTGGAGCGGGCTTTTGCCGGCCTTGATCGGGCGCCCGAGGTGCTGGTCTGCTCCTATCACGGCTTGCCGCAGCGCTATGTGAGGGAGGGCGATCCCTATCACTGCCAGTGCCGGAAGACGACCCGCCTGCTACAGGCGCGGCTCGGCCTGCCGGACGACCGGATTTGTACCACCTTCCAGAGCCAGTTCGGCCCCGAGGAATGGCTCAGGCCCTATACGGTCGACCATGTGGCGGAACTGGCGCGGCAGGGCCGGCGGCGCATCGCGGTCATCGCCCCGGCATTCTCGGCCGATTGCATCGAGACGCTGGAGGAGATCAACGAGGAGATTCGCGAAAGCTTCGAACACGCGGGCGGCGAGAGCTTTACCTATGTGCCCTGCCTCAACGACGATCCGGCCCATCTGGATCTGTTGAGCGAGGTGATCGCAGCCAACCTCAAGGGCTGGATCGGCTGATCCCTGAAAGCGGAAAGGCAGGCCGAAGCCTGCCTTTCCAGATACTTGCTGTATCCGCAGCTTACGAGTTCGCAGCAGCGGCGGCGCCCGCGATCACGGCAAAGATCAGCAGCGGGATCCAGATGCCGTTGCCCGACGAGCCGGTGTCTTCTTCGACGATGACGGGCTCGACAACGGGCTCTTCGTAGCCGCCGGCCATCGCCGAGGTGGTGGCGAGAGCGAGAGCAGCGGCGAGTGCAATCTTCTTCATGTTAACCTCCAGATATTGCGCGGGCGAATTCAGTGAGGATGCCTGCGCACCCAAGTTGTACCTCGTATTCCCTACCTTGCAGACCATTTCGGGCAATTCAATGATCCACCGGCGGGCAGCCCGGAGCACCGTGGCGATGTCGTCAAATTAGCAACACTTGGCAGCCGGGAGAGACCAGTTCGTAAAGCTGCGCGATGTGTTCGTTGTACAATCCGATGCATCCGTTCGAGGACGGGCGCCCGATCTTGCGCGTGTCGTGGGTTCCGTGAATCCGGTAATATTGCCACCCGAGATAGAGCGCGTGGGTTCCCAGCGGATTGTTCGGCCCCGGCGGAACGAAATCCGGCCATTCGGGGTTGCGCTTCTTCATCGACGGGGTCGGCGCCCAGGACGGGCCGACCACCTTGCGGACAACCTCGGTGCGCCCGCGGCGGGTCAGTTCTTCCGAAACCGGCACGCTGGTCGGATAAAGCCGGTAGGTCGAGCTGTCCGACGACCAGAAATGCAGGGCGCGCGAGCCGGTATCGACCAGAATCGCCCCGCCGCTCAGGGAAGAGAAGTGGGGCCGCCAGTCGCGCGCCCGGAAGCTCGAAATGTTGTGAACCACGTCGGGGTCGGTACCGGCGGCGGGTTCGTCGATCAGACCGTCCTGCGCGATCGCCGGCACGGCCACCGCCGCGGCGGCCCCGGCAATCAGGAATCGCCTCCGGTCCAGTTTCGGGTCGAACGATTGCATGATCGTATCCTCATCAGATGTTCGCGGCTGCGGCGGATATTATGGCTTTGACGCCTCGGTCGCAAATCAAACCGTCGTAACGCGGACCTTGCGGCGGAAGTGTTTGATCGGCGCCCGCGTTCCGGCTACAGCGTGACGGAATCAGGACAAGCAAGATAATCCGGTGCGGGAATTATGATACGTCTGTTTTCTCTACTTGCGGTGGCGGCCTTTGCCTTGTCCGCCTGCGATTCGACCGGCTCGAGCGATTCCGGCGGCCCGCATGTCTACAAGATCAGGCCGCGCGACGAATCGCGGATCGAGAACGAGACCATCGAGGCGGTCAACATGGCGCGCATGAACGCCGGCCTGTCGCCGCTGGTCAGGAACGATGCGCTGACGCTGGCCGCCGAGCGGCATTCGGGCGACATGGCGGCCCAGAACCGGCCCTGGCACTGGGGGTCCGACGGATCCTCGCCGATCGAGCGCGCGACCCGCGCCGGCTACTATGGCACCTGGCTGGGCGAGAACATCTCCGAAACCTTCGAGGATGAGGTGAAAACGCTGAACGCCTGGATGGGCGACCGGGATTCGCGGGCGATCATAATGGACCCCGCGGCACGTCAGATCGGCTTTGGCTGGTATCAGGAGACCGGCGGCAAGATCTGGTGGACGCTGGTCACCGGCACCTGAGCCGGGAACATCGAAGGCGGCAGGGAATCTCCTGCCGCCTATCCAATTGAATCGAAACCGTTTTCAGGCAAAGATATCGATGGGCGTACCCAGCCGGACCATCGCATAGATGTCTTCCATCTGCTCGTCCTTCACCGCGATGCAGCCCGCCGTCCAGTCCTTGCCACGCTTGTCGCCCTCGTTGGGTCCGCCGTGGATGAAGATGTCCCCGCCCGGATCCTTCTGGTAATAGGCGGCATAGGCCATGTCCCGCTCGTTGGGGTACGAGATCCCCAGCGACAGGTGATAGAGGCTGCGCGGGTTGCGCCGGTCGATCAGATAGGTGCCCTCGGGCGTCTTGCCGTCGCCGCGGAACCGCTTGGGTCCTTCCGCGACATTGCCCAGATGGATCTTGTAGTCCCTGAGCAGGGTCTGGCCGTTGAACACGTAAAGCTTGCGCCGGTTCTTGACGATCTGAAGGCGCGTGACCTCCGGCCCGTCATAGCGTTTGAACTTGCCCGATGACGACGACGAGCAGGCTGCAAGAGCCAGCGCGGCACCACCGACCAGTACCGTTCTTCTTGGAACGTTCATTCTGTTCTGCCCCAACTTTCGTTTTTGTAGACGGGAATATACAACGAACCTCCGCCTCTTTGAAGCGGGCGATTCACGCCGCCGGGCAAATTCTGGCGCTGCGTGCGCCACGGGCCGCAGCCGGAGTGTCGGCGGGGATTTGCGCATCGTTTCTCCGGACAGGCGGGTTTGCGCCGCGTCCGAATCACTTCCCCGCCCGCTCGCGGGTCAGGCAGGCGGCCAGTTCGACATGGGTCGACCAGCGGAACTGATCCACCACCTGTACCCGGCCGAGCGCGAATCCCGCCGAGACCAGCAGTGCCGCATCGCGGGCAAAACTCGCCGGATCGCACGAGACCATGGCGATGCGTCGCAGGTCTGACCGGGCAATCTGCCGGACCTGCGCCTCGGCTCCGGCGCGTGGCGGGTCGATCACGGCGGCGTCGAACCGGTTCAGTTCGTCCGCTGTCAGCGGTTGCCGGAACAGATCGCGCGATTGGGTGGTGACGCGGCGCAGGCCGCCGGCCCGCCGCCAGCCGGCCCCGAGCGCCGCGACCGACTCGGCAAGGCTGTCGACAGCATGAACCTCGGCCCTGCGCGCGAGCGGCAGCGCGAAGGTTCCGCAACCGGCAAAAAGATCGACAATACGGCCGGCGCCCGCCACCGCCTCGGCAACCGCCCCGAGCAGCGCCGATTCGCCCTCGGCCGTCGCCTGAAGGAAGGCACCGGGCGGCGGCACCACGGCGATACCGTCGAATCGCACCGTCGGCGGCGCGTTGAGCGCAACCGTCTCGCCCTCCCAGGTCAGGCGCGAAAACCCGTGCCGCGCGACCAGCCCCGCCAGTCCGGCCCGCAGAGCCGCATCGAGCCGCTTGCCGCCCCGTACCGCTACGTCCGGCCCTTCCGGCGCGACGGTCACCGTCAGGCTCATCTCGCCCTTGCGCGACGCACCGGCGCGCACCAGCGCCGCGAGCGCGGCCCGGGCGCGCATCAGGTCCGGATGGAGCAGAAGGCACTCCGGCACGTCGACCACCAGATCCGAGGCACGGCCATGAAACCCGACCAGCACGCCGGCTTTCGTTCGCCGCCCCGAAAAAGCCGCGCGGCGGCGCGACCGGGGGGGCGAGATCTGCATCGGCCGGAAAGGCGCGCTCAGGCCCCGCGCTGCCAGCGCATTCCGTACAACTTCCTGTTTCCAGTCCGCGACGAAGCCGTCCGAGGCATGCTGCAGCGCACAGCCGCCACAGCCACGATAGTGGCGGCAGGGCGGCGAGACGCGATCGTCCGACGGGGTCAGGATGCGGATTTCCTCCAGACGGTCACCCGAGACCTCGCCCTCGACAACCTCGCCCGGCAGGCAGCGCGCGGCAAAAAGCGGGCCCTCCGCCACACCGTCGCCCCGGTACCCCAGCCGTTTGATGGTAACGATGCGCCTCATTCGGCGGCTTCGGCAATGGTCAGGAAACCGCCCGACTGGCGCTGCCAGTAACGGGCATATAGCCCGCCCGCGTCCAGCAGGCCGGCATGGCTGCCCTCCTCGACGATACGGCCGCGATCCATAACCACGATCCGGTCCATCCGTGCGATGGTCGACAGCCGGTGCGCGATGGCCAGCACCGTCTTGCCCTCCATCACCCGGTCGAGCGCCGCCTGAATCTGCGCCTCGACCTCGGAATCGAGCGCGCTCGTCGCCTCGTCCAGCACCAGTACCGGCGCATCCTTGAGGATGGCGCGGGCCAGCGCAATGCGCTGGCGCTGTCCGCCCGACAGCCGCACGCCCCGCTCGCCAAGCTGCGCCTCGTAGCCCTCGCGCCCGGCGAAATCGCGCAATTCGGTGATGAACTCGTGCGCCTCGGCGCGCTCGGCGGCTTCCAGCAATTCCTCTTCCGTCGCTTCGGGCCGGCCATAGGCCAGATTCTCGCGCGCCGAGCGGTTGAACATCGAGGTTTCCTGCGTGACCATGCCGATCTGGCGGCGCAGGCTGTCCTGCGTCACCGTCCGCAGGTCGTGTCCGTCGATGCACACCGTCCCGCGTTCGGGATCGTGCAGGCGCAGAAGCAGCGCCACCAGCGTCGACTTGCCGGCCCCCGAGGCGCCGACCAGCCCGACCTTTTCGCCCGGCGCGACATGCAGCGAAACATCCTCGACCCCGCCCCGGCCGCGACCGTAGCTGAACCAGACGCGCTCAAAGGCGATCCCGCCCAGCACCTCGGGCAGGTCCCGCGCGGCGGCCGCATCGGTCAGGCTGTGCGGCGGGGTCAGGGTGCGGATGCCGTCCTCGACCTCGCCGACATGGGAATAGATGGTCATCAGCGCGAAACTGACCCAGCCGGTCATCTGGGCGATACGTATGGCAACGGTGCCCGCGGTGGCGATATCGCCCGGGCTCGCCATTCCCCGCGACCACAGCAGCAGCGTACCGCCGATCAGCAGCACCGGCAGCACCCCCGCCAGCACCATCAGGACGGTCCGGAAGCCGGCCGCCAGCCTGCCGAAGGCGATCGTCCGGTCGCGGAACGCCGCCATCGAATCGAGCGCCGCCCGGTCCTCGTGCCCGGCATGGGCGAACAGCTTTACCGTCTTGATATTGGTGATCGTGTCGACAACCTGCCCCGAAACCATCGCCCGCGCCCCGGCGCGCGCCCTGGAGCGGGCGCGGATGCGCGGCATGAAGACGGTGATCAGCGCCAGATAGCCGGCCAGCCACAGTGCCAGCGCCAGCGCCACCCAGCCGTTGATCGAGCCCAGCAGCAGCACAGAGCCCACCAGCGAAGCGATGGCAAAGAAGACGACGTTGATCGTTTCCGAAACCGTGTCGGTGACGGCGCGGGCGGTCTGCATCTGCTTCTGGGCGATGCGCCCGGCGAAATCGTTGTCGAAGAAGGTGACCGACTGTCCCATGGTCCACCGGTGCAGCCGCGACAGGACCAGCGGCATCACATTGGGCTGGATCACCACGCCGTTCGCCGCCGCCGACAGCCCGAAGACGGCGGGGCGGAAGACCACGAAGAACAGCGCCGCGCCCAGCAGCAGTTTCCAGTTGTCGGCAAAGACCGTCGCCGGATCGGAGGCGAGCGCGGTGTCGATGATCCGCCCCAGCAGCGCCGCTCCGACAACCTCGAGCACCCCGACCAGCGACGAAAGCACCCCGGCGAGCAGCAGCACCGGCATGGCGCCCTTCAGGCACCAGCGCAGGAACGGCAGAAGCTGCCGCGGCGGCGGCCCGTCGGCAGGGGCGAACGCGGGGATCAGATCGGCCGGCCTCATGCGACGGGCTCGATGCCGATGAAACCGCCCGACTGGCGCTGCCAGAGCCGGGCATAAAGACCGCCCCGGGCCAGCAGATCCGCGTGGTTGCCCTCCTCGACGATCCGTCCCTGATCGAGCACGACGATGCGGTCCATCCGCGCGATGGTCGAAAGCCGGTGAGCGATGGCGATCACCGTCTTGCCCTCCATCACGCCGTAGAGCGTGTCCTGTATCGCCGCCTCGACCTCGGAATCGAGCGCGCTCGTCGCCTCGTCGAGCACGAGGATCGGCGCGTTCTTGAGGATGACGCGGGCCAGCGCGATCCGCTGCCGCTGTCCGCCCGACAGCTTGACCCCGCGCTCGCCCACCTGCGCCAGATAGCCACGGTTTCCGCCCGGATCGGCCAGGGCGGTGATGAAATCGTGCGCCTCGGCCCGCCGCGCCGCCTCGGTCATCTCGTCGCGGGTCGCCTCGGGGCGGCCGTAGAGGATGTTCTCGGCGATCGTGCGGTGCAGCAGCGCGCTTTCCTGCTGGACCATGCCGATCCGACGGCGCAGCGATTCCTGCCGGACGCGCGCAATGTCCTGCCCGTCGATCAGGATCTGCCCGCTCTCGGGGTCGTAAAAGCGCAGCAGCAGCTTCACCGCCGTCGACTTGCCCGCCCCGGAACGGCCGATCAGACCAACCTTCTCTCCCGGCTCGATGGTCAGCGACAGCCGGTCGAGCCCGCCCGCGCCGCGACCGTAGTGATGGCTGACCCCGCGAAACTCGATCCGCCCTTCGGTGAAACCCAGCGCGGGGGCGTTCGGCACATCGGTCAGCGTGACCGGCTGGGCGATGGTCTCCATCCCCTCGGCCACGATGCCGAGATTACGGAAAAAGGACGAAACCGCCCACATGATCCAGCCGGTCATGGCATTGAGCCGCAGGGTCAGCGCACTGGCCGCCGCCACGATCCCCACCGTGGCCGAACCCTGCACCCACAGCGCGATGGCCCAGCCCACCACGCCGACGATCAGCAGACCGTTCAGCAGGGTGAGCGAGATATCCATTACCGAAAAGACCCGCATCTCGCCCTGAAAGGCCTGACGGGCATTCTCGATCGCCTCCCGGGCGTAGCTCTCTTCCCGCTCGTGATGGGCGAACATCTTGATCGAGTGGATGTTGGTGTAGCTGTCGACCACCCTGCCGGTGAACTCGCTGCGCGCCTCCGACGCCGCCTTGGAGGCAACCCCGATCCGGGTGATCGTCCAGCGCATCAGCAGGATATAGAGCGCAAACCAGCCCAGCAGCGGCAGTGCAAGCCGCGCATCGGCATCGGCCAGCAGAAAGGCGGCGCCCAGCAGATAGGCAAGCGCATAGGCGATGGCGTCGAATATCTGGAACATCGCCTCGCCGGCGGCGGGCGGGGTCTGGACGATCCGGTTGGCGATACGGCCGGCAAAGTCGTTCTCGAACCAGCCGACCGACTGGCGCAGCACCTGCCGGTGCGCCCGCCAGCGGATCAGGGTGGCGAAATTGGTCAGAAGGGCGTTGTTCAGCAGCAGGATGTCGAGCGCGTGCAGCAGCGGGCGCAACAGCAGCACGAAGAGTGCGATCCCGGCCAGTTCCAGCCCGTGTTCGGCGAGATAGGTCGCCGGCGAGCCGCCCGACAACTGGTCGACCACACGGCCCATGTAATGGATCAGCCCAAGCTCGACCACCGCCGAGACGACCGAGGTGACGGCTGCCAGCGCGAACCATTTGCGGAACGGCTGCGAATAGCTCCACAGGAACGGCCACAGCCGCTGGGGTGGGTGGTCTGTCTCCTCATACGGCGTATAGGGATCGACCAGGTTTTCGAACCGTCGAAACACGAAACTCTGCCTCAGGGCTGGTATGGTCCGGCGGGGCGGCGCCCCTGCCCGCGCATCCTGTTACAGCAGAATCGCGACAGCGGAAAGCGCGCGAAACGCTCAGGACAAAAGGTCCTGCCGCCCGAGCGCGAATCCCGATGCGATCCACCGCTGTTCGATCGCCCTGAGTTGCCGGCCGAGACCGGCGCCCTCGTACCGGCCCATCAGATCGCGCGCGGTGACCGGAAAGCGCGCCTCGGCACCCCCCGAAAGCGCGCGAGCATCCCCGGGCGACACGGCGACACCCATCAGCCCGGCACGCAGGATCAGCGCCGCCAGCCCGTCGTGCCGCCCGTTGCGATAGCCCAGTTCGCCCGGCCCCTGATCCGATCGGGCCGCCGCGCCGATGACGGCCAGCCGCCGCGCGTCGTCGCGGCTGAGCCGCAGCCTGCGCGGCACGTCCTTCCCGCCCAGCGCCGCCAGCCGCAGGATCGGGTCGGGGTCGAGGCCAAGCTGCGATTCCAGGTGCACGACAACCGGCAGCGCCGTCATGTCGGCGCCGGGCAGGATCGCGCGCAGCACGCCTGTCGTCTGCATCACCGCAACCGAATGGCTCGGGTCGGGCGCGGCGAGAAGCTTGCGCATCTCGCCACCGATCCGCTCGGCCGAAATCCGGGAAAGCCCGTCGATATTGCGCGCGCAGGCATCGAGCGCCGCCGCATCGAAGCCGGTTTCGGGGTCGGCATACCAGGCCGAGAAGCGAAAGAACCGCAGGATGCGCAGGTAATCCTCACGCACCCGGTGGCAGGCGTTGCCGACAAACCGCAGCCGCCGCGCCCCGAGGTCGGCCATGCCGCCCAGCGGATCGATGATCTCGCCCAGCCGGTCGCAATAGATCGCGTTCATGGTGAAATCGCGGCGCCGGGCGTCTTCCGTCACCGTATCGGCAAAGTGGACGACAGCCCGGCGGCCGTCGGTTTCGATGTCGTGTCGGAAGGTGGTGATCTCGAATGGTTCGCCATCGGCGATCACCGTGACGGTCCCATGCTCGATGCCGGTCGGGATGACCCTGAGCCCGGCCGCCTCCATCACGGCAACAACCGTATCGGGCCGGGCGTCGGTGGAAAGGTCGTGATCGAAAACCGGATAGCCGAGCAGCGTGTTGCGCACGCAGCCCCCGACATAGAGCGCCCGGTATCCCGCCGCCTCCAGCAGCACGCAAACCCGCTGCACCGCGGGAATTTCGAGCCATGGGGCGGTGAGCCGGGTCATCGTCCGGTCATCCCGTGCGCCAGCACGCGCAGCATGCGCGCGGTCGCGCCCCAGATGTAATAGGGCCCGTGCGGCACGGTATAGAAGCGCCGCCAGATGCCGCGCCAGCGCCGCCCCTCGACCGAAAAGCGCCCCGGATCGGTGACGAGCGCCAGCGGAACGGTAAAGACCTCCTGCACCTCGCCCGGCTCGGGCAGCGGGTCGAAGGGGCCATGCAACAGGCCGATCACCGGCGTCACGTCGAATCCCGTCACCGTTTCATGGCTGGGCAGGGTGCCCAGCACCTCGACGTTTTCGGGCGGCAGGGCGATTTCCTCGCGCGCCTCGCGCAGCGCGGTGGCGATCACGTCGGCATCGGCCGTGTCCTTCTTGCCGCCGGGAAAGGCGATCTGGCCGGGGTGATGCTTCAGTTTCGAGGACCGCTTGGTCAGGTAGAGCCGTGGCCCACGCGCCTCCGGAGCGACCGGAACCAGCACGCCCGCCGCGCGCAACCTGCGCCCTTCGGGCAGCACGATATCCGGGTTGAGGTCGTAATCCGACGATGGCTGCGCGGGGGTGGCGATCGCCCGCAACAGGCGCTCGCGAAGCTGGTCACGCGGTGTCACCGGACTCCTCCACCGCCTCGAAACCCAGCGTCGCCGGGTCGAACTCGTAATGCGCGCCGCAGAACTGGCAATCGGCGGTGACGATCCCTTCGGGGGTCGTCATGTGGCCGATATCCCTGGCCGAATAGATCGACATCGACTGCCGCACCTTTTCCGCCGAACAGGTGCAGCCGAACTGCACCGGCTGCGCATCGAAGACGCGCGGCTGCTCTTCATGAAACAGCCGCACCAGAAGCTGTGTCGGCTGCACCAGCGGCCCGACCAGTTCGAGGTCTTCCACCGTGTCGAGCAGCTTGTTGGCGCGGTTCCAGTCCTCGCCTTCGTCCCCGTCGAGAAGGTCCCCGGCGGCAAGAAGCACCGGCGCATCCGCGCCAACCGGCACCGGCGCCCCAGGCGATGCCTCGGGCATGAGTTGCAGCATCACGCCGCCGGCACGCCAGCCGGCATGACCCGCACCGCGCGACTGGCCGAAACTCAGCGCAAAGCGGGTGGGCAGTTGTTCGGACTGGGCGAAATAGGTCTCGGCGCAGGCCCCGAGACTGCCGCCGGCGATCGGCGTGATACCCTGATAGGGTGTCGTGCCCTTGCCCTGATCGATCAGGATGGCGAAGTACCCGCTGCCGATCAGGGCAAAGGGATCGCCGACAAGCGGGCGGCTGTCGTCATAGCTGGCATAGGCCCGGATCCGGGCCGGGGCGCCGGGCTCGGCCGGGGCGTAGTAATCGGTTGCGATCAGCCGTGCCGGTCCGTCGCCGCGCACCTGAAGCGAGAGCTTCCAGCGCAGCTTCATCGTCTGGCCGATCAGGGCCGTCAGCAGCGCCATTTCGGCGACCAGCGCCTCGATCGCAGGCGGATAATCGTGCTGGGCGAGGATACGGTCGAGCGTGCCGTCGAGCCGCGCGACACGGCCGCGAACGTCGGAACGGTCGAGCTGGAAGGGCAGGACGGTATCGTCCCACGCAATTCTGGAACCAAGAGTCATGGGATTTCCTTGAGCGCCTGTGACTGGCATACCGCAGCCATGTAGGGGCGGCAATGCGCCGTGAAAAGGGGATACCGATGATACGCCGCTTCGGCGAACCAGCCCGACCCGACAGGACCTACCGGCTGCGGCCCGGTGTCTATGTCGTTCTGCTGCGGGGCGACACGGTTCTTGCGACGCGGAAAATGACACCCGTGCCCGAGCTTCAGCTTCCCGGCGGCGGCATCGATCCGGGCGAACAGCCGATCGCCGCCCTGCACCGCGAGGTGCTGGAGGAAACCGGCTGGACGATTCGCATTGCGCGCCGGCTCGGCGCCTTCCGGCGTTTCACCCACATGCCGGAATACGATCTCTGGGCCGAAAAGCTGTGCACAATCTATCTCGGGCAGCCGGCGCGGCGCCTCGGCCCACCGGGCGAACCCGGGCACAGCGCGATCTGGCTGCCACTCGATACCGCCGCGCGAAACCTCGGAAACGCCGGCGACCGGCATTTCGCGGCGCACGCCCTCCGGACAGTCGTGGCCGGCCGGACCGGATCGGGCGGCTGACGGTACCGGGCGTATCGGGAATCAGCCATCCGGTCCGCAATATTCCAGAAAGACGGCCGAGATATCATCGGGAAAATCCGCCCCGCCGGCATGGCGGATCAGATCGCGCAGGGCCGCGTCGAGAAATGCCTGCCCGCCCAGCCGCCTGTTGCGGTACATCAGATCGCTCAGCCCGGCTTCGTCGAGCAGGCGCCCGTCGGGCGCCGCGCATTCCGTGACGCCGTCCGAAACGACAAACAGCCGGTCGCCGGGAAACAGGCGCGTAACGATCCGTTCGAAGCGCGCATCCGCCAGCAACCCGACGGGCAGCCCGCCCCGGCCCAGAAATTCGATCCGCCCGTCGGCGCGCTGCAGCGCCGGATGGGGATGGCCCGCCTGCACCAGCCGCAGATCTCCGGTGGCCAGGTCGAGATCGGCATAGAGCAGCGTGAAATAGGTTTCGGTTTCAAGCGCCGCCAGCATCGTATGGTTGAGCAGGCGCGCCACTTTCTCTGGTGGATGGGCATCCATCGTGCCGTCCGCCCGCGTTCGCAGCGCGACGTTCTGGTCGGGTGCCGCACGCGACAGGTAGCCGGCCAGCCGCGCCGTCATCAGCGCCGACGCGACACCGTGGCCCGACACATCGATGGCGAAAAACGCGATGCGCCGGTCGCCGACCGGAAAGAACCCCACCAGATCGCCGCCGACATGGCCGCTGGGCCTTAGCAGCAGCGATACCCGGGCAGCCCCGAAATCGCGGAACCGGTCCTTGACCAGCGATTGCTGCAACTTGCGCGCCTCGGCCAGATCGCTGTCGAGCGAATCGTAGAGGGTTCGAAGCTCGGCCAGCGTGCTGGAAAGAAGGTGGTTCTTCTCGACCAGCTGCGCCTCCATCCGCAGGATCCGCTCACCGGCATTGAGCCTTGCGCGCAATTCGTCGCTGCTGACCGGCTTGGTCAGGAAATCGTCCGCCCCCGCGTCGAGCCCCTGCGCGACATCGCAGGACTCCGACCTGGAGGTGAGCAGGATGAAATACCCGTACCGCTCGCGGCCGATGGCACGGAACGCCTGGCAGAATTCGGGCCCGTTCATCCCGGGCATCATCCAGTCGCTGATGACGATATCGGGTGGCGAGGCACGGCATATTGCCAGCGCCTCAGGTCCGCACTCCGCCTCGGTCACCCGGTATCCCCAGCGCTTCAGCGATGCCGACAGGATACGGCGCTGAAGCCGGCTGTCGTCGACAACCAGAATATTGCGCGCAGTCTGGCCGAAACCGGGCTTCATCTGCGGCATGTCGTTGCTGTACCCAGGTTCCAAAAGCGATTTTTCCGCAATTCAGGAGTCCGCTTTCCTTTCCCTGCCACAGCCGGATTAATTCGGCGTGAACCCGGGCATGGCAGGCATCCCCGGAGCGGATAAGCGGTTTCTTAACGGCGCGGCCCTAATGATCGCCGGTACATCAGCGCAGCATCGCAGGCAGGGCCACATGATCGACTGGAAACGCGTCGCCGAGCTTCGCGCCGAAATTGGCGCCCCGGAATTCGAGGAGGTGGTTGACCTTTTCCTCGAAGAAGTCGACGGGGCCACGGCGCGCCTGCGCACCGCGCCCATACCCGAATCCTACGAGACGGATCTGCATTTCATCAAGGGATGCGCGGTGAACCTCGGATTCGAGGCGCTTGCCGGGCTTTGCCTGACCGGAGAGACCGTCGCCGCGCGCGGGCAGGCGGAACTGGTGGACATCGCCGCGATCCTCGATACCTATGATACCTCGCGCGCGATGTTTCTGGACGGTATCGCCGCCGGTCTGGCGGCCTGACCAGAATCACATCGTCAGGCTATATCACGAACTCGGCCAGCATCTCGTCGGAGGTGATGTCGGTATAGGCAAAGCCCTGCGCCTCGAGCCGGGCGAAAAGGATGGTGAAATTCGCCGGGGCGCTGGTCTCGATCCCCAGCAGGACCGAACCGAAATTGCGCGCCGATTTCTTCATGTATTCGAACCGCGCGATATCGTCATCCGGCCCCAGCAGATCGAGAAAATCACGCAGCGCGCCGGGCCGCTGCGGCAGGCGCAGCAGGATGTATTTCTTGACGCCGGAATAGCGCTGCGCCCGTTCCTTGACTTCGGGCAGGCGTTCGAAATCGAAATTCCCGCCCGATGTCACGCAGACAACCCGTCGCCCGCGAATCTGGTTGGCAAGATCCGACAGCACGTCGACCGACAGCGCGCCGGCCGGCTCCAGCACGATCCCCTCGACGTTCAGCATTTCGATGATCGTGGTGCAGATCCGGTCCTCGGGCGCGCGCAGCACATCGGCGGGTGCAACGCGCGACAACGCCTCGAAGGGCCTGTCGCCGATCCGTGCAACCGCGGCACCATCGACGAAGCTGTTGACCTTCGGCAGCGTCTCCGGCCGGCCGGCGGCCACCGCGGCGGTCAGGCTGGCGCCACCGGCCGGTTCGACATAGCGCAGCCCGACAAGCGGCGCTGTCTCGTCCAGATAACGCGTCGCCCCCGCCGAAAGCCCGCCGCCGCCCACCGGCAGGATCACCATGTCGGGCGCCCCGATCTCGTCCAGTACCTCGACCATGACCGAAGCCTGCCCCTCGATCACGTCGGCATCGTCGAAAGGGGCAAGGAAATGGCCGCCCTGCGCGGCGCACCATTGCTGTGCCTCGGCCAGCGTATCGTCGAAATAATCGCCGGTCAGGCGTATTTCGATATTGTCGCCACCGAAGGTGCGGGTCTTCTGTATCTTCTGCTGCGGTGTGGTGACGGGCATGAAGACGACGCCCCGCACCCCGAAATGCCGGCAGACAAAGGCCACCCCCTGCGCATGGTTTCCCGCGCTGGCGCAGACGAACAGCCCCTGCGCGGGATCACGGGCGATCACCTTGCGCATGGCGTTGAAGGCGCCACGCAGCTTGTAGGAGCGCACGGGCGACAGGTCCTCGCGCTTGAGGAATATCCCGGCGCCGAAACGCTCGGACAGATGGTCGTTGCGCTGAAGCGGCGTTGGCGGGAACAGCGCCCGCATTTCCGCCGTCGCGGCGCGCACTTTTTCTGCGAATGTGCTCATGAGACGGGCGTTAGCAAAGTTGCCGCTGCCGCACCACGGGAATCCGCCTTGTCCACAGGGCGCTTCCCGTCTAAACGGCACCGTCGAACGACATGCGACGGAGGTTCCGATGGCCCAGCCGAAGAAAGTGGTGCTTGCCTATTCCGGGGGGCTCGATACCTCGATCATCCTCAGGTGGCTGCAAACCGAATACGGCTGCGAGGTTGTCACCTTCACCGCCGATCTGGGCCAGGGCGAAGAGCTGGAGCCGGCGCGCAAGAAGGCCGAGCTTCTGGGGATCCGGCCGGATAATATCTTTATCGAGGATCTGCGCGAGGAATTCGTCCGCGATTTCGTCTTTCCGATGTTCCGCGCCAACACCCAGTACGAGGGGCTCTATCTGCTCGGCACCTCGATCGCGCGGCCGCTGATTTCCAAGCGGCTGGTCGAGATCGCCGCCGAAACCGGCGCCGACGCCATCGCCCACGGCGCCACCGGCAAGGGCAACGATCAGGTCCGGTTCGAGCTTTCGGCCTATGCGCTCAACCCCGAAATCCGGGTCATCGCCCCCTGGCGCGAATGGGATCTGTCGAGCCGCACCCGGCTGCTGGAGTTTGCCGAGGCGCACCAGATCCCGATCGCCCGCGACAAGCGCGGCGAGGCGCCGTTCTCGGTCGATGCCAACCTTCTGCACACCTCGTCCGAGGGCAAGGTGCTGGAAAACCCGGCCGAGGAAGCGCCGGATTACGTCTACCAGCGCACGGTCGATCCCGAAAACGCCCCCGATACGCCCGAATTCATCGAAATCGCCTTCGAAAGGGGCGATCCGGTCGCCATCGACGGCACTGCCATGAGCCCGGCCACCCTGCTGACCCGGCTCAACGAACTGGGCGGCAGACACGGTATCGGCCGGCTCGATCTGGTCGAGAACCGCTTTGTCGGCATGAAATCGCGCGGCGTCTACGAAACCCCCGGCGGCACGATCCTGCTCGAGGCGCATCGCGGCATCGAATCGATCACGCTCGACCGGGGGGCGATGCACCTCAAGGACGAGCTGATGCCGCGCTATGCCGAGATGATCTACAACGGCTTCTGGTTCAGCCCCGAGCGCGAGATGCTTCAGGCCGCCATCGACCTGAGCCAGCAGCACGTCACCGGCACGGTCCGGGTAAAGCTCTACAAGGGGCTGGCCCGTACCGTCGCCCGCTGGTCGGATCATTCGCTCTATTCCGAGGCGCAGGTGACCTTCGAGGAAGACATGGGCGCCTACGACCAGACCGACGCCCAGGGATTCATCCAGCTCAACGGCCTGCGGCTGAAACTGCTGGCAGACCGGAACCGGAAGTTCCGCTAGGGTTTCGGTCGTCGGAACGGGCGAATTTCACGCAAGCGCGTGAAGAGCCCGTTTCCGGTGTCAGATTTTTCGCGCCGCAAGTGTTGCGTGGTAAGGAAGCGCCGCCTCCAGCAGCGGTTGCAGTTCCTCCGCCACCTCGGGCAGATCGCCCTCCGGTCCGGCGAAGCCGGTCGAGTCGTGTACCGCACCGTACCAGTGTCTTGCCCAGACCCCATCTTCGGCACGGCCACCCGGGGGCCAGGCCAGCATCGCCGGCGTGAAGGGCAGGCCGATGGCCTCGCACAGACGGCGCAGCGTGGTTTCGGGGTCGCGGCGGATATCGGCACTGTCGACCACCACACCGCCCAACCGGTCGAAAAGCGCGGCCTGCTGGCGGAAACCGATATCGTCGAGCGTGGGGCGTTCGCGCCTGGCGGCGTAGCTGGCGATCACCCGGGCCGGATGGCGGATCAGATGGACGTTGACGCACGCCTCTGCCCAGCCGAGCGGGAAGCCGGGCAGCATGTGGTGGGCCATGTGTTTCTGGTACCAGTGCGGCCTGCCGTCCGGAACCGGGCCGGCACAGCGGGCGGCAACCCGTGCCGGATCGGTCTTCATCGCCGCGACGATCTCGTCACCGAGCGGATGGTCGATACCGGTTGCCGCAAGATAGGCGCCATAGAAGGGTTCGTCGGAAACCGCGCAGTCGCCACGCGCGCCAAAGGCATACATCATCGCGGTCGACAGGTTCCGCGGCCCCGACCACATGACTATGCGCATGGGGTCGCCGCGCGCAGGGCAAGTTCCCTGTAGAGCACACGCAGCCGTGCGGTCACCGGGCCCGGCGCGCCGGAGCCGATTTTCCGCCCGTCGATCTCGCCCACCGGGGTCTGGGCGCCGAAGGTGCCGGTCAGGAACGCCTCGTCCGCACCGTAGGTATCGACGAGGCTGAAGTTGCGCGCGAATACCGGAATGCCGTTTTCGCGGCAAAGCGCGATAACCTTGGCGCGGGTGATGCCGTTCATGCAGTAGTCGCCGGTGCTGGTCCACACCTCGCCCTTGCGGACGATGAAAAAGTTGCAGGCGTTGGTCGTGTTCACGAACCCGTGCACGTCGAGCATCAGCGCCTCGTCGGCGCCTGCCTTTTCGGCGGCGATGCAGGCGAGGACGCAGTTGAGCTTGGAATGCGAGTTGAGCTTGGGATCCTGGCTCATCGGCAGGCCGCGGATATGCGGCACGGTGGCCAGCCGGACGGGTCGCGGCAGCGACGGTGTGGAATGTTCCATGATGATCGCCACTGTCGGGCCGTGTCGCGACAGCGACGGGTGCTGGAACGGGCGCGATTTGATCCCGCGCGTCACCATCAGCCGGGCATGGGCATCTGCCGTCATTGCGTTTGCCCTGCGTGTCGCCTCAAGCGCCGCGATCACGCCCGCACGGTCGAGCCCGATGTCGAGGTCGATGACCCGGGCCGCCTCGAACAGCCGGTCGAGGTGTTCGTCGAGGAAGGCCCAGCCGGTCTCGTAGAGACGCAACCCTTCCCATACGCCATCGCCCAGCATGAAACCCGAATCATAGACCGAAACCAGCGCCTCGGCCCGGGGCACGACCCGCCCGTCGAGATAGATCATCAGGCTTTCGTTGCGGGCGCCCTCGGCCACCTGATGGGTGGTGATCCTGTCGTCGCCCCGGCTCATGAGTACACCGGCGGAAACATGTGCGGCCGGAGGAAAGATGGCGCGCGCATGCTCTCAGCCGCCGATCTCTTCCAGAAAGGCACGGGTTTCGGCCAGCGTGGGGATCGCCTCGGAGGTGCCCGCGCGCGTGACCTTCAGCGCCGATGCGCCCACCGCCAGTTCCAGGCATTCGGCAACGGGCAGGCCGCGGTCGCGCGCTGCGCAGAAATAGCCGGCGAAGGTATCGCCCGCCCCGGTGGTATCGACCGATGCCACCTTCGGCGCCGGCACTGCCAGCGTCTCGCCGGTTTTCAGGTCGAACCAGGTTGCGCCCCGCGCGCCCTGCGTGACCAGCAGTTCGCGTACCGGCAGAGCAGTAAGCGCAACGCCTAGGGCCTCGGCGACCTGTGCGGCCTCGATTTCGTTCACCGCCAGAAGATCGACATGGGGCAGCATCTCGCGCACCGCACCGACATCGAACGGCGCGGCGGAATAAACCACCCGCATCCCCCGGGCGCGCGCCGACTTTGCGGCAAAGACGGTGCAGTTGGTTTCGTTCTGCAGGATCAGCATATCGCCCGGACCGGCGCGCTCCAGCGCCGCGCTCACATCCGCCTCGGCGATCATGCGGTTGGTGCCGGCATGGATCACGATGCGGTTTTCGCCGTCCGGCGTCAGGAAGATCAGCGCGTGGCCGGTCGATCCCGCCCCTTCGATCGCCACACGGCTCACATCGACACCCATGGATTTCAGACGTTCGAGCGTCCAGCCGCCTTCGCCGCCAACGGCGCCGATGTGATGAACGTTGCCGCCCGCCCGGGCGACGGCGACCGACTGGTTCGCACCCTTGCCGCCAAGTCCGCCAGTGCAGCTTTCCGCCGCCAGCGTTTCGCCATCGGCGGGAAAATGCGGCACCTTGTAGAACCAGTCGGCGTTGATCGACCCGAGGTTGTAGATCGCCATGGCGTCACCCGATCTTGCAGGCCGCGATGGTGGCCATATGGAGGATCTCGTTCACCGTCGCGCCGGTATGACAGATCTGGATCTGCGCACCGACCCCGGCAAGGATGGGGCCGATCACCGTCGCGCCGGCCATTTCCTGCAACAGCTTGGTCGAGATCGAGGCCGAATGACGCGCCGGCATGACCAGAACGTTTGCCGGCTTGGTCAGGCGGCAGAACGGATATTCGGCCATCTGGCTCATGTTGAGCGCCACATCCACCGTCATCTCGCCGTCGTATTCGAAATCGACGCCGCGCTTGTCCAGCACGCCGGGGGCCTTGTGCATCTTCATCGCCCGCTCGGATCGCGGATAGCCGAAGGTCGAGAAGCTGCAGAAGGCGACACGCGGTTCCATCCCGAGACCGCGCGCCACCCGCGCGGCGACGATGGCGATATCGGCCAGGTCCTCGGGTTCGGGCCACTCGTGGACCAGCGTGTCGGCGATCAGCACCACGCGGCCCTTGTTCAGGATCGCGGTGACACCCACCGCCCCGTCCTCCGCCGAGGCGGGGAAGACGCGGTCGATCTGGTGCAGCACATGCGAGGATTTGCGCGTGACGCCGGTGATCAGCGCATCGCCGTGGCCGTGCGCCAGCATCAGCGCCGCAAAGACGTGCCGGTCGCCCGCCGCCATCCGGTAGATATCGGACCGGTCGAATCCCTTTCGCTGCAACCGCTTGTAGAGATAGGCGGTATAGGCTTCGAGGTGCCGGGTATTACGCGAGTTCACGACCGTCAGTTCGCGATAGGCATCGCCCATGCCGGTCTCTTCGAGCTTCCGGCGCACGTCGTCCTCGTTGCCGACCACCAGCGCCTTGCCGAATCCCTGCCGCTGATAGGAGACCGCCGCGCGCAGCACCCGCAGATCGTCGCCTTCGGCAAAGATCATCCGCGCCTGCGCCGCCTTGGCCCGCGCCGAGATCGACGACAGCATTGAGGCGGTCGGGTCGAGCCGCTCGCGCAGGCCCCGCTCGTAGGTGAGCATGTCGACAATCGGCCGCCGGGCGACGCCGGTATCCATTCCGGCCCGCGCCACCGCCGGCGGAATCGTGTGGATCAGCCGCGGATCGAAGGGGGTGGGAATGATATAGTCGCGCCCGAAGCTGAGCTTGCGCCCATAGGCCATCGCAACCTCGTCGGGCACGTCCTCGCGCGCCAGCTTCGCCAGCGCTTCGGCGCAGGCGATCTTCATCTCGTCGTTGATCGCCCGCGCCTGGATATCGAGCGCGCCGCGAAAGAGATAGGGAAACCCGAGCACGTTGTTGACCTGATTGGGATAATCCGACCGGCCAGTGGCGACGATGGCGTCGCCGCGCACCTGGTGCGCCTCTTCCGGCGTTATCTCGGGGTCCGGGTTGGCCATGGCGAAGATGACGGGATTGTCGGCCATCGAGGCGACCATCTCGGGCGTGACCGCACCCTTGGCCGACACGCCCAGAAACACGTCCGCACCGCGCATTGCGTCTTCCAGCGTCCGGTCTTCGGTTCTCGCCGCATGGGCCGATTTCCACTGGTTCATGCCCTCGGTCCGGCCCTGGTAGATCACGCCCTTGGTATCGCAGACGATACAATTGTCGTGCCGCGCGCCCATCGCCTCGATCAGTTCGATACAGGCGATGCCCGCGGCCCCCGCGCCGTTGAGAACGATCTTGCAATCTTCCAGCTTCTTGCCGGTCAGTTCCAGCGCGTTGATAAGACCCGCAGCACAGATCACCGCCGTTCCGTGCTGATCGTCGTGGAACACCGGAATGTCCATGACCTCTTTCAGGCGCTGTTCGATGATGAAACACTCGGGCGCCTTGATATCCTCGAGGTTGATGCCGCCAAACGCCGGGCCGAGCAGCCGCACCGCGTTGATGAATTCCTCCGGATCCTCGGTATCGACCTCGATGTCGATCGAATTCACGTCGGCAAAGCGCTTGAACAGAACCGCCTTGCCCTCCATTACCGGCTTGGCCGCCAGCGCCCCGAGGTTGCCGAGCCCCAGAATGGCCGTACCGTTCGAGATCACCGCCACGGTATTGCCCTTGGTCGTATAGTCATAGGCGGCCTCGGGATTTTCGGCGATCGCCTCGACCGGCACCGCCACACCCGGAGAATAGGCAAGGCTCAGGTCGCGCTGGGTGGTCATGGGCTTGGTCGCCACGACCTCAAATTTACCCGGCTGCGGGTCCTGATGATACGTTAGTGCCTCGTCGGATGTGATCTTGTTCCGGGCCATATGCGCCGCTCCCCCAGGTTGTTGTCGTGCCCGAATATCCTGCGTTTCGAGGAAAAGGGAAACCGCTGATTGACGCGGGTCGGCCGGCATGCGGTTAACGGCGAACACCATGCCGCATGGTTCGCGCATGGGTTGAGCACTAGAACTGCCGGAAATCCTGCATCGGAGATATGTATCATGCGGTCAACTCTGTCTCTGATCTCAGTGGCTCTGGCTGCTATCGTCTCGGTCACGCAACCAGCTTCTGCAGTCGACGGCCACGGCCATCCGTCGGCGGGCGCACGCAGTATGCACGGCGCGCTGGGAACCTTCGTCTTCAGGCCCGCCGATCACATGGATGGTACCCTGTCCTGGTGGGTCGACAGCGATGGGATCGCGCCTGGCATACCCGGATGCCATATCGGTACCGACGCGGCCGGAGCGCCCAACGGACGAATGTTCGGCGAAGCCTGCATCGACGACCATACGCTGGTCGAATCCAATCCCGGCCCCGACGAACTGCACAGCCACGCGGATGACACCGGCCACCCGGACCTGTTCGATTGCGGCGCCTGGTGTGTGAGCGAGGGTGCGCCGGGGGGCGTCTGCGTGGCAGCAGTAGCACCACCCTGCGAAACCTCGGCCATGTGCGCCTGCGACTGACCGGCAGGCGCCCGCCCGCGCGACCGCCGTGGGCCGGTTGCGCCAAGAACCCGCTTCAAAGCGCTGGCGCGGTCGCGTAGGAACGCCTGAACGGGTGGTTCGCAAGGGGGTTGGCCGTGACCGTCACGCCGATGATGGCGCAGTATCTGGAGATCAAGTCGGCGCATCCCGGTGCGCTTCTGTTCTACCGGATGGGCGACTTCTACGAGATGTTCTTCGACGACGCGATCGCCGCCGCCGAAGCGCTCGATATCGCGCTGACCAAACGCGGCAAGCACGAGGGTGCGGATATCCCGATGTGCGGCGTTCCCGTCCATGCCGCTGAGGGTTACCTTCTGACACTGATCCGCAAGGGGTTCCGCGTCGCCGTCTGCGAGCAGATGGAGGATCCGGCCGAGGCGCGGAAACGCGGCGCGAAATCCGTCGTCCGGCGCGATGTCGTCCGGCTGGTCACGCCCGGCACGCTGACCGAGGATTCGCTGCTCGAGGCGCGGCGGCACAATTTTCTCTGTGCCTTTGTCCGGGTGCGCGGCGACGGTGCGCTGGCGACGGTCGATATCTCGACCGGCGAGTTGCGCGCCGGCCCCTGCCCGGCGGTCCGGCTGGGGCCGGAACTGGCCCGGCTTTCGCCGGCCGAGGTGCTGCTGACCGAGGGCGAGGACCGCGAAATCGGGGAAATCGTGACCGGAACCGGGGCGGCCGCCACCACGGTCGCGCGGGCCAGCCTCGACAGCGCCGGGGCCGAGGCCCGGCTCTGCGCCCTGTTCGGCGTGCGCGAACTTTCGGGTTTCGGCGCCTTCGGCCGGGCGGAGCTTGGCGCGCTCGGCGCCATCGTCGCCTATCTGGAACTGACACAGAAGGGCAGGCTGCCGCTGCTGCGCCCGCCGGTGCGCGACAGCGCCGGGCACATGATGCAGATCGACGCGGCAACGCGGCGCAATCTGGAACTGACCGTCAGCCTTTCGGGCGGGCGCGAGGGCTCGCTGCTGGGCGCCATCGACCGGACAGTGACCGCCGCGGGCGGACGGTTGCTGGCGCGGCGGATTTCCAGCCCCTCCTGCAATCTGACCGCAATTCACCGGCGGCTCGATACGGTGGAGCTGTTTGTCGAGCGGACAGGGTTGTGCGAGACATTGCGCGGCCATCTGCGCAAGACCCCCGACATGGACCGCGCCCTGTCGCGCCTGTCGCTGGAGCGCGGCGGGCCGCGCGATCTGGCCGCGATCCGCACCGGGCTGACCCAGGCGGGCGAGATCGCATCGGTACTTGGCGACATCGAACCGCTGGCCCGTTTCATCGGCGCGCTCGCTGGCCACGACGCCCTGATCGACACGCTCGATGCGGCGCTTGTCGCCGAACCGCCGCTGCTGATCCGCGACGGCGGCTTCATCGCCGGCGGCTACGACGGCGAGCTGGACGAGGCGCGCACCCTGCGCGACGAAGGGCGCGGCGTGATCGCCTCGCTCCAGTCGCGTTATGTGGAGCTGACCGGAATCGCCTCGCTCAAGGTCAGGCACAACAACGTGCTGGGCTATTTCATCGAAACCACGGCGACACATGCGCAGCGGATGCAGTCGGCTCCGCTGAGCGAGACCTTCATCCATCGCCAGACCACCGCCAACGCGGTGCGTTTCACCACCGTCGACCTTTCCGAACTGGAAACCAGGATCCTCAACGCTGGCACCCGTGCCCAGGAGATCGAGAAGCGCCTGTTCGAAGCGCTGCGCGCCGGGGTGCTGGAGCAAGCCGTGCGTATCGGCGATGCCGCCCGGGCGCTGGCCGCGCTCGATGTTGCCTGCGCGCTGGCCGATCTGGCCCGCGCGCAGGGCTGGTGCCGCCCGCTGGTGAACGACAGCCGCGACTTCGCCATCTCGGGCGGCCGCCATCCGGTTGTCGAACGGGCCCTGCTGCGCGACGGGCAGTCCTTTGTCGCCAACGATTGCACGCTTTCCGCCGACGACGATACCGCCCGGATCACGCTGCTGACCGGCCCCAACATGGCCGGCAAATCGACCTATCTGCGGCAGAACGCGCTGATCGCCCTGCTGGCGCAATCGGGCAGCTTCGTGCCTGCGCGCCAGGCCGCCATCGGACTTGTCTCGTCGCTTTTTTCGCGTGTCGGGGCGTCGGACGATCTGGCGCGGGGGCGATCCACCTTCATGGTCGAGATGGTGGAGACGGCAACCATCCTCAATCAGGCGGACGCGCGGGCACTGGTGATCCTGGACGAGATCGGGCGCGGCACGGCCACCTATGACGGGCTGTCGATCGCCTGGGCGACACTGGAACATCTGCACGATGCAAATCGCTGCCGGGCGCTTTTCGCCACGCATTATCACGAGCTTACCGCGCTTGCGGCCAAGCTCGACGGGGTTGGGAACGCAACCGTCGCCGTCAAGGAATGGCAAGGCGAGGTCATTTTCCTGCACGAGGTGCGGCCGGGTGCGGCCGACCGTTCCTATGGCGTTCAGGTCGCCCGGCTTGCCGGACTTCCCGCGTCGGTGGTCGAACGGGCGCGTGTCGTTCTCGAAGCGCTTGAAAAGGGCGAACGCGAGGGCGGACAGCGGCAGATGGCACTGATCGACGATCTGCCGCTTTTTTCCGCCGTGCCCGTGTCGCCGCCCCGCGCAGCCGCCAGACCCTCGCCGTTGCAGGAAAGGATGGACGATGTGCTGCCCGACGAGCTTACCCCCCGTCAGGCGCTGGAACTGATCTATGAGTTGAAAACGCTGGCCGGAGGCGGGAACTGACGCTTCACGCCGCCGGAGTCGACGAAACGCCGACCTGCGCCGGGCGCAGCAGCCTGTCGTGCAGCAGGAAACCGTCGGTCATCACCTGAATGATATCGCCCGCCCTCGTGCCGGGCAGCGGCGCCTCGAACATCGCCTGATGATACTGGGGATCGAACCGGTCGCCGATCTCGGGCCGGATCAGGGTGATGCCGTGTCTGGTGAAGACGTTGAGCAATTCGCGAAGCGTCAGTTCGATCCCCTCGATCAGCGCCGGCGAGCGGGCGCGCTGTTCCTCGCTCGCCGCCTCCAGGGCGCGATTGAGGTTGTCGAACACCGGCAGCATGTCGCGCGCCAGTTTCGAGCCGCCGTATTGCTCGGCCTCGCGCCGGTCGCGTTCGCTGCGCTTGCGGGCGTTTTCGGCGTCGGCCAGCGCCCGCATGAAACGGTCGCGGTAATCGTCGCGCTCGGCCTTCAGCGCCTCGATCACCTCGTCGACGACAGGGTCGCCCTCGGCCAGCGCTTCGGCGAGCACGTCTTTCTGCTCTTCGCCCAGCAGGGTATCCAACTCCGCGTCCTCTCGCTGTCCGTCTTTCTTCGCGTCCATCATCACACCTTCAACTCCGGTCCGAGATCATCCTGCCCAGAAGTTGCGCGGTGTAATCCACGATGGGCACGATGCGTCCGTAATTCAGCCTCGTAGGCCCGATCACGCCGACCGCGCCCACGATCTTCCGATCAGCGTTCATATAGGGAGAAACCACCAGAGAGGAACCCGAAAGTGAGAAAAGCTTGTTCTCCGAGCCGATAAAAATCCGCACGCCTTCACCCTCGTCGGTCAGTTCCAGAAATTCGGCGATGTCGCGCTTGCGTTCGAGATCGTCGAAGAGTTCGCGGATCCGCTCCAGGTCCTCGCTACCCGCTCCCTGTTCCAGCAGATTCGACCGCCCGCGAACGATCAGCCGCTCGGTCGGTTCACCCGCATCGGCCCAGACGGCCATGCCGCTTTCGACAAGCTGGCGCGCCAGATCGTCGATCTCGCGCCGCCGTGTGGTGATCTCGCGCGCCATTGCCCGGCGCAATTCGCTCACCGTCCGGCCCTCGGCCAGTGCGGTGACGAAATTCGCCGCTTCGCGCATCGACGACGGCGTCTGCCCCGGCGGCGGATGGAAGATGCGGTTCTCGACATGGCCATCGGCAAAGACCAGCACCACCAGCGCCCTGTCGGGACCAAGCTGAACGAATTCCACGTGGCGCAGCGCCGCTTCGTGCTTGGGCGCCAGCACCAGGCTCGCCACCTGTGTCGCACCCGAAAGCGCCGCGCCGACACGGCCCATCAGATGCCCGATATCGCTTTCGTTGCTGCCAAAGGTCGCATCTATCTGCTGGCGGTCGGTATCGTTCAGATCGCGCACCTCGAGCAGCGCATCGACGAACATCCGCAGCCCCTGCTGCGTCGGTATCCGGCCGGCCGAGACATGCGGCGAATCGAGCAGACCGAGATATTCGAGGTCCTGCATCACGTTGCGGATCGTCGCCGCCGAGATCTTTTCCGACATCGCGCGGGTCAGGGTTCGCGAGCCCACCGGGTCGCCGGTGGCAAGGTAGGCCTCGACAACCCTGCGGAACACCTCGCGGCTGCGATCGTTCATTTCGTTCAGCAGTCTTGCGCCTTCTTTCACGGTCATCCTTGCCATCGCGGAAAGACACGGGTCACAGATGAATAAAGGGACGATCGGCGCCGGGGTCAATCGGGGTTGCATCCACGCACCCGCACGCCATAGACCGTGCCAACAGAAATGGAGACCCTACATGCGCCCCTCCGGCCGGAAAACCAGTGAAATGCGCCCCATCTCGATCGAAACCGGCGTCTCGCGCCATGCCGAGGGCTCCTGCCTGATCCGGTGCGGCAATACGCAGGTGCTGTGCACGGCAAGCCTCGAACCCCGGGTGCCGCCGTTTCTGAAGAATTCCGGCCTCGGATGGGTGACAGCCGAATACGGCATGCTGCCGCGCGCCACCCATACCCGCATGCAGCGCGAGGCCAAGAAGGGCCAGTCGGGCCGGACGCAGGAGATCCAGCGCCTGATCGGCCGCGCCCTGCGTGCGGGCGTTGATCGCGTCGCCCTGGGCGAGCGGCAGATCACCGTCGATTGCGATGTGATTCAGGCCGACGGCGGCACCCGCTGCGCCTCGATCACCGGCGGCTGGGTGGCATTGCGCATCGCGGTCAACAGGCTGATCAGGGCCGGCGACGTGATCGCCGATCCGATCACCGATCATGTGGCAGCCATAAGCTGCGGGATCTACGCCGGCCAGCCGGTTGTCGATCTCGATTACGCCGAGGACAGCGAGGCGGGCACCGACGCCAATTTCGTCATGACCGGCCGCGGCCGCCTGATCGAGGTTCAGGCATCGGCCGAGGGCGCGACCTTCGGGCGCGACGAACTGACAACGCTGATGAATCTGGCCGAAGCCGGCATCGGCGAGCTGGTTGCGGCGCAGAAGGCCGCGGTGGAGGACTGAGGATGCGCGGGTTCGACGGCGACGAACTGGTCATCGCCTCGCATAACAAGGGCAAGATCGCGGAGATCGGCGCCTTGCTCGCCCCCTTCGGGGTCAGGGTGGTGCCGGCCGGCGCGCTGGGGCTCGACGAACCGGCAGAGACGGAAAACACCTTCGCCGGCAATGCGCGCATCAAGGCCCACGCCGCCGCAACGGCAAGCGGCCTGCCCGCGCTGTCGGACGACAGCGGATTGAGCGTCGAAGCGCTGGATGGCGCGCCGGGCGTCTATACCGCCGACTGGGCCGAAACGCCCACGGGACGCGACTTTCGCATGGCGATGGGCAAGGTCTGGCAGCGCTGCGAGGAGATCAACGCGCCCGAGCCGCGCATGGCGCGCTTTCACTGCGTTCTGTGCCTGGCCTGGCCGGACGGCCATGACGAACTGTTCGAGGGTCGCGTCGAGGGCAGGCTGGTCTGGCCGATACGCGGCGAGCAGGGCTTCGGATTCGACCCGATGTTCCAGCCCGTCGGCGAAAGCGAAACCTTTGGCGAAATGGATCCGGCGCGAAAACACGCGATGAGCCACCGCGCCGATGCCTTCGCCAGGCTTGTCGCGGGCTGCTTTGAGCGCTGAATCCGAACGACCGGGCTTCGGGCTCTATCTCCACTGGCCGTTCTGCCAGTCGAAATGCCCCTATTGCGATTTCAATTCCCATGTCAGCGCCGCAATCGACCAGACGCGGTGGGCGGACGCCTATGCACGCGAAATCGCGCGCGCCGGGGTCGAAACCGCCGGGCGGCGGCTCGATACCGTGTTCTTCGGCGGCGGCACCCCGAGCCTCATGGCGCCCGAGACGGTGCAGAAAATACTCGATACCGTTCGCGCCACATGGAATGTCGCCAACGACTGGGAGGTGACGCTCGAAGCCAACCCCGGATCGGTCGATGTGGCAAGGTTCGCCGCCTACCGGCAGGCGGGCGTCAACCGCGTTTCGCTCGGCATCCAGTCACTGAACGACGGCGACCTGCGCCGGCTGGGGCGGCTTCACAGCGCAGAAGAGGCGCGGCGGGCATTCGAAATCGCCCGCACGACGTTCGATCGCGTCTCGTTCGATCTGATCTATGCCAGACAGGACCAGTCGCTCGCCGACTGGCGGGCGGAACTGGATGCAGCGCTGGAGCTGGCGGCGGATCATCTTTCGCTCTACCAGCTTACCATCGAACCGGGTACCGCCTTTGGAGCCCGGTTTGCGGCGGGCGGGTTACGCGGGCTGCCGGACGAGGACCTGTCGGCGGACCTGTACGAACTGACAGTAGACCGGGCTGCGGCACGGGGATTGCTGCAATACGAGATATCGAACTTCGCCAGGCCAGGATATGAGAGCCGCCACAATATGTTGTATTGGTCCGCAGGTGATTACATAGGTATCGGGCCCGGTGCACACGGGCGCCTGACCCTCTCAGGCCACAGATTCGCGACGGTTGCGCCCGCTTCACCCGCCGACTGGTTGTTGCGGGTCGAATCCGGTCAGGGTGAGGTTGAACACCGCGAAATACTTGATAGTTTCGATCAGGTAGGAGAATACCTGATGATGGGGCTGAGGGTGCGTGACGGAATTTCCCTGCTACGGCTGGAAAACATGGGCGCGGACAAGCGCCTCGCGGTACGGATTTCCGAACTCGAGAAGGGCGGCTTCTTGCACATTGCCGGGGGACGTGTGTTGACAACAGATCGCGGTCGTGCCTTGCTCAACGCCCTTCTGGTCGAACTTCTGCCGGGTTGATCCTTGTCTTTGCTCTGGATCTCGGCCGGAATGATCGCGCTTGGCCTTGGGGTTGTCGGCGTTTTTCTGCCGCTGGTGCCAACCGTTCCATTCCTGCTGCTTGCTGCCTGGTGTTTCTCGCGCTCGTCACCGCGATTGCACAACTGGCTGCTGAGACACCCGGTTTTCGGGCCATCGATTCGCGACTGGCGCGACAGCGGCGCGATATCCCGACGTGGCAAGCGGATGGCCAGCATCTCGATCGCGGCGGTTTTCGGCTTGTCAATCGTGCTGCAACTCCCGCCGCTGCTGCTTGCCGTTCAGGCGCTGGTTCTGGGGCTTGTGCTGATATTCATATGGACCCGTCCAGCGGCGTGACCGATAGGACCTGACACAGGGCATCGAGCTGATCGAGCGTACGGTAGGTAATAACCAGGCGCCCGGACCCGTCGGCATCGAGATGTTCTATGGAGACTTTCATCCTCAGGTTGGCGGAAAGATCCTGTTCGAGCGCGCGGGTATCGGCATCTTTCTCCGGCACCTTTCGCGACGGGCGGGTCGATGCCCCATCGGGGCGCAGGATCCGTTTCGCCAGTTTCTCTGTCTCGCGCACCGAAAGGCTGCCGGTGATCACCCGGCGCGCGAGATCCGATGGATTCTCTGCGGTGATCAGCGCCCGGGCGTGCCCGGCCGACAGCTTGCCCTCACGCAGGAACTGCTGGATATCGTCCGGAAGCTGCAGAAGACGCATCAGGTTGGCGATGTGACTGCGGCTTTTCCCCAGCGCCTGCGCAAGCTGTTCCTGCGTGTGGCCAAACCGGTCGATGAGTTGCCGGTAGCCAAGCGCCTCTTCAACTGCGTTCAGATCGGCCCGCTGAATATTCTCGATGATGGCGATTTCGAGCACTTCGGTATCGTTGAGTTGGCGCTCGATTACCGGAACTTCATGCAGCTGCGCAATCTGCGCCGCCCGCCAGCGCCGCTCACCGGCGACAATCTCGTAACGATCCGGCCGGCGCGGGCTGGGACGGACGATCAGCGGTTGAAGAATGCCCTTCGCCCGGATCGATTCCGAAAGCTCCTGCAACGCCTCGCGCGAGAAATCCTTGCGCGGCTGATCGGGGTTGGCTTCGAGCGATTCGATGGGAAGCTTGCGTTCGCCGGACTGCATGTTGTCGGGAATGCCAGGAATGGCCGTATCGAGCGATACATCCGCCATGAGGGCGGTCAGCCCCCGGCCCAATCCGCGGGCTTTCCTGTTTCTGCCGTCCATAATCGCCTCCCTATACCGTTTCTGCCACACCGCGATCGAGCATTTCCCTTGCAAGCGCGCGATAGGCCTCGCTGCCCTTTGAGGTCGTGTCGTAATCGAGTACCGATTGCGCGAAGCTCGGCGCCTCGCTGATGCGGACATTTCTCGGCACCCGGGTCTGGAACACCAGATCGCCAAGGGCGCCCCGCGCGTCGGCTTCGACCTGCTGGGCGAGATTTGTCCGGACATCGAACATCGTCAGCACCACGCCTTCGATGCGGAGGCCCGGATTCGCCGTCTGGCGAACCTCGCGAACCGTCAGCATGAGCTGCGAAAGCCCTTCGAGGGCAAAGAACTCGCTCTGAAGCGGGACAAGCACCGAATGGGCGGCAACCATCGCATTGACGGTGAGCAGGTTCAGCGACGGCGGACAATCGATGAGAATCTGATCGTAACCAAGCGCCGAAACATCGGCATGGCGAAGGGCATCCCGGAGCAGGAGACTGCGGCGGTCATTCGACGCCATGTCGATGTCGGCCGAGCTCAGATCGGTTGTTGCAGGGGCGATATCGAGGCGTTCAATCTGCGTCGAAACCACGACATCTTGTAGTGGTGTTTTCTCAAGCAGCAAGTCGTAGGTGGTTTTCTCCCGTTCGGACGGCTGAATGCCAAGACCGGTGGAGGCGTTCCCCTGGGGATCCAAATCCACCACAAGCACCTTTCGGCCACCTTCGACCAATGCCGCAGCAAGATTGATCGCCGTTGTCGTCTTGCCGACCCCACCCTTCTGATTGGCGACGGCAATGATCTTTGGCCCATGGGTCACGCGGGATTCATGCACGCTCGATATCTCCAAGCAAAAGTATGGCCGCCTTCGGGTCCGTTATACTCGGCTTTGTATCGAGCTTGAAGCGCCATCCCTGCCGCGCGCGGTCGACTTCTTCGGAATATCGGCTTCCCTTTGGAAAGATACAGATCCCATTCGAGACAAGATGCGGCTCTGCGTATTTCAGCAGCAGATCGAGCGGTGCAAGTGCCCTAGCCGAGATCACTTGCGCAGCCTGGGGCGGCAGGGTCTCGATTCGCTTTGATTCTATGTTGACCGGAATATCCGTGTTACGCACCACCGTGGCGAGAAAAGCCGCCTTGCGCTTGTCGCTCTCTACCAGGGTAAACCGTAGAGCGGGTTTGTAATCGAATGCAAGAATCGCGCATACTAGGCCCGGAAATCCTCCACCGGAGCCGATATCGAGCCAGCCCCCGTCATCGACATCGGTCATATCGATAATCTGTGCGGAATCAATGATATGCCGTGCCCATCCTTCGGCAATCGTCGACGGCGCAACGAGGTTGATCGTCGGATTCCACTGCTTGAGCAGCGCGAGGTGAATGTTCAGGCGTTCCATTGTTTCACGTGAAACATCGCGCCCGACAACGCGGGCAATCTCTATCGACGGGTCACGCACGCCGCAATTCCGCTTTGCGCAGCCGGACGAGAATCAACATCAGCGCCGCGGGGGTCATTCCGTCGATCCGCCCGGCCTGTGCCAGCGTGCGCGGGCGCACGCGATCCAGCTTCACTCGCAATTCGTTCGACAGGCCGTCCAGTACGGCGTAATCGAAATCCGGCGGGATTTCCCACGCCTCGTCTCTTGCAAGAGCCTCGATGTCCTTATCCTGCCGCAGAATGTAGTTTTGATAAAGGGCATCCCGCGCAATCTGTTCCAGAACCGACGAATCGACCGTTCCTAGCTCGGGAATAACTGCCACAAGACGCTCTTGTTCCGCTCCCGGAAGCGCAATCGCTTCGAGCACATTCCGCTTGGGTCCGTCGCTGTTCACGCGGACGCCCGCCGCCGCGAGTTGGCGAGAAGTCAGCACATGTGATCCAAGCAGCTCCTTTGCCTCCTCAATCATCGTCATACGATATTCAAAAGCACGTGTGCGGGTTTCGGAGGCAATTCCCAATTCAATCGCCAGCGGCGTAAGTCGCTGATCCGCGTTGTCCGCGCGCAAAGACAACCTGTATTCCGCGCGTGAGGTAAACATCCGATAGGGTTCGGCCACACCCTGCGTAATCAGATCGTCGATCATCACACCGATGTAGCTTCGCGACCGTGAAAACAGAACCGGCGGCTTTCCCCGCGCAAAACGCGCTGCATTCAGACCGGCAACAAGCCCCTGCGCAGCCGCTTCCTCATACCCCGTTGTCCCGTTGATCTGGCCGGCCAGATATAGCCCCGCAATTGCGCGGAGTGCCAGCGATCCGTCCAGGGCGCGCGGATCGACATAGTCGTACTCAATAGCATAGCCGGGTTGAAGAATCCGTGCATTCTTGAGCCCGCTGATCGAACGAACATACTCTTCCTGAACCTCCCAGGGCAGTGAGGTTGAAATACCATTGGGATAGACGGTGTGATCATCCAGCCCCTCCGGCTCAAGAAATATCTGATGCGAGGTTTTCCCTGAAAACCGCACAATCTTGTCCTCGATGGACGGACAGTATCGGGGCCCGACACCTTCGATATGCCCACCGTATATTGCCGAACGGTCGAGATTCTTGCGGATGATATCGTGTGTCTTCTGGTTGGTGTGGGTGATTCCACACGAAATCTGTCGAACCGCCGGTTCCCTGGACAAGAAGGAGAACATTTCCGGCACCTCGTCACCGGGCTGGCGTTCAAGCTTCGCCCAATCAATCGTTCTGCCATCCAGTCTCGGTGGGGTCCCGGTTTTCAGCCTGCCAAATGTATCACAAAGATTGCGGATCTGCTCGCCAAGCCGCCGGGAAGCACGATCATCCATGCGACCGCCGTCATAGTTGCTCTTGCCGATATGTATGCGTCCGTTGAGAAAGGTCCCGGTAGTCAAAACCACCGCCGTGGCCCTAAGCACTGTGGAATCCACCAGGATAACTCCCTGAAGGATGTCCTTTTCGAACATCAATTGTGCCACTTCACCGACGATCAGCGTAACGCCAGGTATCTCATCGATCTCCCGGGTCATGGCCGTTTTGTACAGTTTTCTGTCAGCCTGGGCGCGCGGCCCCTGCACGGCTGGTCCTTTCCTGCGATTCAGCAGACGAAACTGAATCCCCGCTCGATCCGCGACACGGCCCATCAACCCGTCCAGTGCATCAATCTCGCGAACGAGGTGGCCTTTTCCCAACCCGCCAATCGCCGGGTTGCACGACATCGTTCCAATATCCTGAGATTTCATCGTCACCAGCGCCACCCGCGCACCTGCCCGCGCCGCCGCTGACACCGCATCGCAACCCGCGTGTCCACCCCCAACTACAATTACATCAAAGTCGTGTTTCACGTGAAACAATCCTATTTTCCGATGCAGAAGCTGCCGAATATCTCCTCAAGCAGACTTTCGATCCCGATACGACCAACCAGCATTCCGACCGCGCTTCCAGCCGAGCGAATCTCTTCCGCGACGACCTCGGGCATCATGTCGGGGATAGATAACTCTGCCAGTGCAGCCCTCAATCTTCCAACCGCGAAATTCAGCGCCTGAGCATGCCGCTGCCTGTTCGCCGTTTGCATCGCTCCCGCCCTACTCGACAAGATGTCGGAAATCAGCGCCATAAGCACATCAATTCCTAGTCCGGTCAAACCAGATACAGGTAAACCGTCCCCACTGGATACGACATCGGCCTTCGGCCGAACCAGTATATCGCCAGCCTGGAAAGGAACGCCAAATTCCTGATAGTCCAGGAAAACCCGCAAGTCCGCGTTGTTCGCGCGCGCCCGGGCGCGCTCAACCCCTATCGCCTCGATCCGGTCGTCGGTGTCATGCAAGCCGGCGGTATCGAGAAAGGTCACGGGAATTCCGTTCACATCCATGCGAACTTCTATCACATCGCGGGTCGTACCAGCAATTTCCGACGTGATGGCCGCTTCCCGACCCGCCAGCCGGTTCAGCAGGGTAGATTTTCCCACGTTGGGCGACCCCACGATAGCAACTTCAAAGCCCTGACGAAGCCGTTCTGCCCATCGAACACCGGAAATTTCTGCCTCGAACTCCGAAACCAGCCGCTCAAGTATTCCGGCTACCTCCGGCAACAGGTCTTCCGGTATCTCCTCATCGGCGAAGTCGATCCCCGCCTCAACTAACGCAGCTGCCCGGATCAGTTTCCCGCGCCAGCGTTCGACCCTTGTCGACATCTCACCGCCAAATGCACGGATCGCCTGACGGCGCTGCAATTCGGTTTCGGCATCAATCAGATCGGCAAGCCCTTCAACCTGCGCCAGATCCAGCCGATCGTTCTCAAGCGCGCGTCGCGTGAACTCACCCGCTTCCGCAGCCCGCAACCCCTCGATCTCCGCAAGCGCCCGCATCAGGCGTGCAACCACCGCCGCGCTTCCATGAATCTGGAATTCAACCGACGGTTCGCCGGTAAAGCTCCGGCCAGCATCGAAAACCAGTACCAGCGCTTCGTCGATTACCTCACCCTTATCGCGGAGAACCCGAAGACTGGCGCGCCGGAACCCCGGAACATCCCCCGCCAGCCTGCGACACGCCTCCCATGACGACGGCCCCGAGACCCGAATCACCGCCACGCCGGAACGACCCGGCGCTGTCGCCAGGGCATAGATTGTGTCCATCGTGCGTCCCCCGGCTGCAATACCTCAGGTATTCATCGAATCGAAGAACTCGTCGTTAGTCTTGGTCTGCTTGAGTTTCGAGATCAGGAACTCGATCGCATCCGTCGTTCCCATCGGGTTCAGGATCCGCCGCAAGACGAATGTCTTCTGCAGGTTCGCCCGGTCGACAAGCAGATCCTCTTTCCGCGTACCCGATTTCAGGATATCCATCGCCGGGAAGACGCGCTTGTCGGCAACCTTGCGGTCGAGCACGATTTCTGAGTTGCCGGTACCCTTGAACTCCTCGAAGATCACTTCGTCCATCCGGCTTCCGGTGTCGATCAGTGCGGTGGCGATGATCGTCAGAGAACCGCCTTCCTCGATATTTCGTGCAGCGCCAAAGAACCGTTTGGGTCGCTGAAGCGCATTCGCATCGACACCACCGGTCAGAACCTTTCCAGAAGACGGCACAACGGTATTGAACGCTCTACCAAGTCTGGTGATCGAATCCAGTAGAATAACAACATCTCGCTTATGCTCGACAAGGCGCTTTGCCTTTTCGATCACCATTTCACTGACAGCGACGTGCCGCGATGCCGGTTCATCGAAGGTCGACGAAATGACCTCGCCATTCACGCTCCGCTGCATATCGGTCACTTCCTCGGGTCGCTCGTCGATCAGCAGGACGATCAGATAGCATTCCGGATGATTGCGTTCGATCGAATGGGCGATGTTCTGCAGCAGAACGGTCTTGCCGGTACGTGGCGGCGCGACGATCAGACAGCGCTGGCCCTTTCCGATCGGCGCAACCAGATCGATGATGCGCGCCGAACGGTCCTTGCTGGTCGGATCGTCGGTTTCCATCTTGAGCCGCTGGTCGGGATAGAGCGGGGTCAGATTGTCGAAATTGACCTTGTGCCGCGCCTTCTCGGGATCCTCGAAATTGATCTCGGCAACCGTGGTCAGGGCAAAGTAGCGCTCGCTCTCTCGTGGTGCCTGGATCGTCCCGGCGACCGTATCGCCGGTGCGCAGGGCGTATTGGCGGATCATGTCGGGCGAAACGTAGATATCGTCGGGACCCGGCAGATAGTTCGCCTCTGGTGATCGCAGGAAGCCGAATCCGTCCTGCATGACCTCAAGCACGCCATCGCCGGAAATCTCCCATCCCTCCTCGGCGCGTTCCTTGAGGATGGAGAACATCATGTCGCCCTTCCGCATGGTCGAGGCGTTGTCGATCTCCAGTTCCTCGGCCATCGAGAGCAGGTCCTTGGGGCTCTTCGCCTTCAGATCGGATAGGGAAAGGGAAAGTTCGGGCATGGATATGCTATTCCTCGGCCGACATGCGGCGATTTCGTCATGAAAGAATGGAGACACCTGGCAGAACAGCCATTGAAGCGCCATCTAAGGCGTCGCGACCGCCGAGTCAATTCCCCGGCGCGAATTCCTCAGAAGCGCAGGATGACCGAAAGCACGATGACGATCATCAGTATCGTCGGCAACTCGTTCATCATCCGGTAGGTTCGTCCCGGCAAACGGAAATCGCCCTCGACAAAATCGTGCCGGTGCCGGGCGAGCCACATGTGAAACCATGTCATCGCCAGCACCGCCGCACCCTTGGTATAGGGCCACGCAGCCGACCAGTCGACGATACCGGGTGTCAGCGTCAGCATCAGACCAAATAACCATGTCCCGATCATTGCAGGATTCATGATCATTTTCAAAAGCTTGCGTTCCATCATCTGAAACACCCGATCCATCTCGGTGCCCGGTGTGGTCTGTTCGGTGTGATGCACGTAGAGACGCGGAAGATAGAACAATCCCGCCATCCACGAAATCACCGATATCACGTGAAGGGACTTGTCCCAGAGATACACATTGGCAAGCCAGTCTTCGATCATCGAACATCCTCTTTCTTACCGGTTAAATAAAAAAAGAAGAATAGAAAGAGAAGTGGTTGATGTAGGCATTGTGGGCATGTGGATACGCGATTTTTCCACTCCATTATCCACCGGAAGCCGGCTGGGACAAAGCTCCCGTACACATTCCTGAGATCCTGTTATCTTATTATTTTCAGTATATTACGGCTTGATCGTCTGTGAATTTCCCGGTGGATATATCTGCTGTTCCGCGTCGGTGTGATACACTGTGGGTTGCAAAAACGTTTCTTCCCGAGGTGGATATGGGTGGGGCGCGACGCCTGCGATTGATCCCGATCACCGCTGCTGGCAAAACGCTCCCTAACCGGTCACAGGCCAAGGTGCCTGCTGCCCCGGACCTGTCCACAAGGATTTGCACATGGCACAGCCGCTGATACTGGCCTCGGGTTCGCAGACACGGGCCGCGCTCCTGCGGAACGCCGTTGTCCCGTTCTCGGTCCAGATGCCGCGGATCGACGAAGAGATGTTGCGCGCGGCGCTGGACGCCGACGGCACCCGGCCCAGAGACATCGCCGACCGGCTGGCCGAAGCCAAGGCCGCCAGGGTGGCGGGGAAAAACCCTCAGGCACGGGTGCTGGGGTGCGATCAGGTGCTCGAACTCGACGGTGAAGTTCTTTCAAAGCCGACAGACCAGTCGGATGCGGCCGCTCAGTTGCGCCGTCTTTCGGCGCGCCGCCACGATCTTCATTCGGCGGTTGTGCTGTTCGATCACGGCGTGCCGGTCTGGCGGCATGTCGGGCGTGTCCGCATGACGATGCGGGCATTGTCGAACGGCTATATCGACCGCTATGTTGAGCGAAACTGGGACAGCATCCGTCATTGCGTTGGTTGCTACCGGCTCGAGGGCGAGGGTGCGCGGCTGTTTTCCCGCATCGAAGGTGACTTCTTTACCGTTCTGGGGCTTCCCTTGCTGCCGCTGCTGGACCAGCTTGCCTTGATGGGGGTGATCGAGACGTGACCGACAGGATACCGCTCGCCGGCGTGATCGGGGCGCCGATTTCGCACTCGTTGTCGCCCAGGCTGCACGGATACTGGCTGCGCAAGCACGGGATCGCGGGATACTACACGCCGCTTCATATAGAGCCGGAGAATCTGGCCGAAGTGCTGCATGTGCTTCCGAAGATGGGGTTCGTCGGCATCAATGTGACCATCCCGCACAAGGAAGCGGTTCTGGAGCTTGCCAACCACATAACCGACCGGGCGGCCCTGGCGGGGGCCGCGAATACGCTGATCTTTCATCCCGACGGTCGAATCCACGCCGACAATACCGATGGCTACGGGTTTTTGGCCAACCTGTCCCAGAATGCACCGGGGTGGGACGCGAAGGACGGCGCGGCAGCTGTCTTTGGCGCGGGCGGCGCGGCACGGGCGGTGGTTACCGCGCTTCTGGAGGCGGGCGCACCCGAGGTCCGGATCGCCAACAGGACCCGGCAGCGCGCCGAAGCGCTGCGTCACGAATTTGGACCGCGGATTATCGTTTTCGACTGGGCGCGGGCGTCGGACATGCTTCCCGAAGCGACGACGGTGGTGAATACCACCTCGCTCGGGATGGCCGGAAAGACCGATTTCCGGCCGTCGGTTCTAGACCGGCTGAGCCCGGGAGCGGTGGTGACCGATGTGGTCTATACCCCGCTCGAGACCGAATTCCTCAACGCCGCCGCGGCCCGGGGCGGCCGTATCGTCGATGGGCTGGGCATGCTGTTGCATCAGGGCGCGCCCGGTTTCGAACGCTGGTTCGGCGTGCGCCCCGAGGTGGACGATGCCCTGCGCCGGGCGGTGCTCGGGCAATGAGCCGGCCATTCGTCATCGGGTTGACCGGTTCGATCGGAATGGGGAAATCGACCACGGCGGCGATGTTCGCCGATGCCGGCGTTCCGGTTTGGGATGCCGATGCTGCGGTTCACCGACTCTACGCTCCGGGTGGCGCGGCGGTGGCGCCCCTGCATGCGCTTTGTCCGGAGGCGATCGTTGACGGGTCGGTCAGCCGGGATGCGCTGAAACGCTGGATCGGCAGGGATCCTTCGGCGCTCGGACAGATCGAGGCAGTGGTGCACCCGCTCGTGGCGGCGGACCGGGCAGATTTTGTCGCAGGCACCATCGCACCGGTCGTGCTGCTCGATATCCCGCTACTGTTCGAAAACGGCCTGGACGCCGATGTCGATCTGACAATTGTGGTCTCCGCATCTGCCGAAGAACAGCGCCGGAGGGTGATGGAACGGCCGGGGATGGATGCGGAGCAGTTCCGCCGTATGCTCGCCAAGCAGATGCCCGACAGCGAAAAACGCCTGCGGGCGGATGTCGTCGTCGATACCTCGACACTGGACGGCGCACGCGCCGAGGTCGGGAAGATACTGGAAAACCTGGGGCGAACCGATGCGTGAGATCGTGATGGATACCGAAACCACCGGGCTCGATCCGCACGAGGGGCACCGGATCGTCGAGATCGGCGGCGTGGAGTTGTTGAACCACATGCCGACCGGCCGCACCTTTCACAAATATATCAATCCGCGCCGCGACATGCCGGCCGAAGCTTTCGAGGTGCACGGACTTTCGTCGGAGTTTCTGTCCGACAAGCCGCTATTCGAAGCGATCGCGCAGGAGTTCGTCGATTTCGTCGGCGAGGCGGTTCTGGTTATCCACAATGCGCCCTTCGACATGAAATTCCTCAATGCCGAGCTTGAGTGGGCCGGCCTGCGAAAGCTGCCGATGTCCCGGTCGATCGACACCCTGGCGATGGCGCGCAAGAAGTTTCCCGGCTCGCCTGCCTCGCTCGACGCGCTTTGCCGCCGTTTCGGTATCGACAATTCGACACGCACCCTGCATGGCGCGCTGCTCGATTCCGAAATTCTGGCCGACGTCTATCTGGAACTTATTGGCGGCAGGCAACCAGACTTTGCGCTGGCAACCGATACGCGCCCGGATGCGCAGACCGGCAACGCGGCCTGGCGGGCGAAACCGCGGCCTGCGCCGTTGCCGCCGCGCCTGACGGACGAAGAGCGCGCCGCCCATGCGAAGCTGGTCGAAAGCCTCGGCGAGGGCGCGCTCTGGAAACAGTACCGGTCCTGAGACGGATGCCGGCTCAGGCGTCGGCCTGCGGTTTCTGGGCCTGTTCGGCCTGGGCGCGGCGGATGAGTTCCTGCCGGTAAAGCGCGACGAAATCGACGTTGTCGAGGTTGAGCGGCGGAAAGCCGCCGTCGCGGGTCACGTCCGAGACGATGCGGCGGACATAGGGGAACAGCATCCTCGGGCATTCGATCAGCAGGAAGGGGTGGATCTGCTCGTCGGGCACGTTCTCGATGTAGAAGATGCCGCCGTATTCCAGTTCCAGCAGGAACAGCGTCGCCTCGGCTTCCTTGTTCTTGGATTCGACCTTGAAGCGGGTGATGACCTCGTACTGGTTCTCGACGTTGCGCTTGCGCGCATCGAGGTTCACCTGAACCTGCACGTCGGGTTTCAGCTCCCCGGTCAGGCCCTTCTGGGCGACGATATTCTCGAACGAAAGATCGCGGATGAACTGGCCGAGGATGCGCATGACCGGCTGTTGCGGTTGCGCGCCGTTGCCGTTCTCGTTGGGGGTGTCGGACATGTATGTCTCCAGAAAAATGAAATCTGCCTGCCGGTGGCTTAACAAACGGATTGCCGGGCCTCAATCCTGAGTCCAGCCGGAGGGCCCTTTTGTTCGCCGGGGTTCGGGGTCGACCTCGGAATAATCGCCGTCTATGACGTCGCCGCCAAAGGGGCGGTGCCGGTTGTCGGCGGCAAATCCCGTATAGGTGGACGAACCGCCGATACTGACGTTTGATCGGAGCCAGCGAAAGACCGTCTCGCGGAACCGCGGGACAAGCAGCAGGAACCCGACGGTATCGGTAAAAAAGCCCGGGGTCAGCAGCAGCGCGCCCGACAACAGGATCATCGCCCCATGCGCCAGCGGTTCGGTGGGGTCGTTCAGCTGGCTGAAGCTCTGCTGAACGCGAAGCAGGACCTCCCGCCCCTGCTGGCGTACCATCCAGGTTCCGATCACCGCCGTCGTCAGCACGATCGCCAGCGTCCAGCCAAGCCCGATGATACCGCCGATCTGAATGAACAGCGCGATTTCGATCAGCGGAACCGCAATGAACAGCAGCAGCAGCAGGGGCATCGGTTTCTCCGGTCGGTCGGTGTTTGTGGACTTGTCTTGCCTGAGCGCATACATAAGTGCGGAGCGACAAGGTTACCAACCCCTGCGACCGGAGAAGACGAAAATGAGTGCTGCCGTGATCCAGCTTCTTGTTCTGGCAGGGATCGCCATTTTCCTGATCCTGCGCCTGCGGTCGGTTCTGGGAACGCGCGAAGGGTTCGAAAAGCCGCCCCTGCCCGCCGAGCGTGCCGGCCCCGCCGACCGCCGCGATTTCGAGGTAATCGAGGGCGGCCCGGATCGCGACATCACCGATCACGTACCCGAAGGCTCGGACGCGGCGCAGGCGCTGGCCCGGATGAAGCGGATCGAGCCGGGTTTTTCGGTGGGCGAGTTTCTTCAGGGCGCGCGCGGCGCTTACGAGATGATCCTGATGGCGTTCGAACATGGCAATATCGACCAGGTGGCGCCGTTTCTCGACCAGGATGTCGAACAGGCGTTTCGCGATGTGATTGTGCAGCGTGAAGGCCAGGGTCTCAGCATACAGTCCAGTTTCGTCGGGGTGCGCGAACTGGCGCTTGTCGATGCCGAGCTCGACACCGGCACCGACATGGCCGAGATCACGGTACGTTTCGTCGGCGAGATGACGCACATCGTCCGCAACGCCGCCGGCGAAGTGATCGAAGGCAGCGAAACCGAGATCAAGCGGCAGCGCGATGTCTGGACCTTTGCCCGCAAGATGGGCACCGGCGATCCAAACTGGAAACTGATCGCAACCGGTGAGTGATTGCAGACCCGGCACATGCCCGGGTCGCTGCCCTGACCCGGGCAGGCAGACGGACCCATTGAAATCATGTCGAAAAAGCGCCGCCGCCCGCTCAGCGAAGACGATCTGAACATCTGGCGGCAGGTGGCGCGGACCGCACGCCCGCTTCATCCCGGCCGGGTGCGGCCGTCGGGCGCGGAAGTTGCGCTGCCCGCCGCTGACGTCGATCAGGGCACGAGCCGTACCGGTCCGCCGGTCGCCGAATTCCGGATCGGACAGAAGGCGACCTATGATCATTCGCTTGGCCACAACCTGACACCGACGTTGCAGCAACGGATGGCCGCCGCCCCGGTCCGCATGGATGCGCGTGCCTACCGGACGATGAGGAAGGGCAAGCTGCGCCCGGAACGCCGGATCGACCTGCACGGAATGTCGCTCGCCCGGGCACATCCCGCCCTGTCGCGGTTCGTCATCGAGGCGCAGCGGGACGGTTGCCGGCTTGTTCTTGTCGTCACCGGCAAGGGCAAATCCGGCACGGACGATGGCGGCCCGATCCCCGTGCCGCGCGGCGTTCTGCGCAATCAGGTGCCGGTATGGCTGAACCTGCCGCCGCTGCGCTCGCTTGTCCTTCAGGTAGCCGAGGCGCATCTGTGCCATGGCGGATCGGGGGCGTATTATGTCTATCTGGCGCGCCGCAAATAGGCGTGCGGCGCTGCAATTGTTTCAGAAACTTTCCACGGAAGGCAAAATTTGCCGAATTGTTTACAGAATCACATGATAACAGTATAATAGCGGCGTACGACCCAACCAGACTGGACCGGTCATGAGTTTCCAGCGGCGCCTTTCCATCCTGTCACTCGCTTTCTCGGCCCTGGCAGCGACACCTGCGGTGCCGCAGGTTCCACCGCATGTCCCGGGGCAGATCTGCTACACCCCGAGCTTCTGGTGCTGGGCAAATCCCGCGGGGTTGCCGGGTGATCCCTGTGTCTGCATCGATCCGCAGTCGAACAGGGCGGTGCAGGGAACGCTCAACTGACCGGAGGCCGGCATGAGCAGCAATGACGATCTGGTCGCGGCCCTGCTCAGAAACGCCGACCTGCTGCTTGCCTATAATTCGCAGACCGGGGTGCTGCCCAACAGCAAGCTGGAAGAGGCGGTCAGGGCCGCCCGGGCGGTCGAAACGCTCGATTTTCACGACGACGCGGCGGTTGAACTGCGCCGTGAGGTGTTTCGCGTCGTCAATGCGATGAAGCCGGCGACGATTGCCGAGCTGAACAATTTCGTTCCCTTCACCGCGTCCCCCGCCGCCTTGGGAGAGGACGATGGCGAGCGCCCGCGCCGCTGGGAATCGAGCTTTCGCTATACCGTTGCGGTATTTGCCTTTTTTCTGTTTGCCGTCTGCGGGAAATACACCATCTGGTCGAAGAACGCGTCGGATTTCATGGGCGAGATTCAGGCCGCGCAGAACCAGCTTGCGTCGGAGCGGTTCAACGATGTTCTGGCCCGCTGGGAAAAGCTGGTGGTGCTGGAGGTTGCCACAGGGAGCGACGATCTGACGGTTCCCAGGATCAACCCGGCCGAGGATTTCCGGCTCTATCACGAACACGTCCAGAACTTCCTGATGATCGAACAGCGGAGAAACGAACTTCAGGCGCAGTTCAATCCGCTCCGGACGTGGTGGGTGAGGTTCTCGATCTGGCGGAAAACACCCCGCACCGATGCGGGTGCCCTGCCGCAGCAGGCCGGCATCGGATCGTATTATCATTCCAGAGAGAAGAGCGACGAATGCCTCAGGACGTTCGAGAACACCCTGCGCGCGCTGCTCGACGAGGTGCGCCAGTATCCCACCCTGCGCGATGACGGTTCGATTTCGCGCGGTCAGGATCCGGCCATGGCGGCAAAGGCGCTGCTCAGGGAATCCGATGTGAAGGCATGGGTCTCGGTGCGGATGCGCGAGGCGCATCGCAATGCCTATGCCTGTTTCTTCGGCACCCAGATCGGGCAGGTGCAGTCGGTCGAGACGACACGGACCACCTATCTGACCTCGATCCGCTGGATCCGGGACAGGCTCGATGTGCTCAACAGCTGGATTCTGCCCGGCATATATGGTGCGCTCGGAGCGGTTCTGATGACGCTGCGGATTTACATCAACCCCGTGCAGCCCAATCCGCGCCGCTTCCGCACCGTGATCCGGGTTGCGCTGGGCGGGTTCGTGGGGATTGTCGTCGGCTGGTTCTGGTCGCCGCAATCGGATGAGCTTTTCGAGTTCGCCAGCATATCCGTCGGGCTTTTCACCATGGCCTTTCTCTTCGGCTACGGTGTCGATGCCTTCATGCAGCTTCTCGACCGCGTTGTCGGAGGCGTCTCCAGCGCCATCGAGAATGTCGGCACCAGAAAATGACGGTAACGGCAGGCTTGCGGCCTACAGAACGTAACGGCTGAGGTCGGCCGATTTCGCCAGTTCGCCCAGGTTTTCCTCGACAAACGCCGCATCGACCGTCACCGACTGCCCGGCGCGGTCCGGGGCGGCGAAGCTCAGCTCCTCGAATACCCGCTCCATGACCGTATAGAGCCGGCGCGCGCCGATGTTCTCGACGCTCTGGTTGACCTCGGCGGCGACACGGGCGAGCGCCGCGATACCGTCCTCGGTGAACGCGACCTTCACCTCCTCGGTTCCCAGCAGCGCGGTATATTGCAGCGTCAGCGCGTTGTCGGTTTCGGTCAGGATGCGCACGAAATCCTCTTCGGTCAGCGCGCGAAGCTCGACCCGGATCGGCAGCCGTCCCTGAAGCTCGGGCAACAGGTCCGAGGGCTTGGCGATATGAAAGGCGCCGCTCGCGATGAAAAGGATGTGATCGGTCCTGACCGGCCCGTGCTTGGTCGAAACTGTCGTACCCTCGATCAGCGGCAGCAGGTCCCGCTGGACCCCCTCGCGCGAGACATCGGCGCCGCGTCCCTCCTTACGGGCGCAGACCTTGTCGATCTCGTCGATGAAGACAATGCCGTTTTCCTGTACCGCCTCAAGCGCCTGCCGCGTCACCGTTTCGTCGTCGAGCAGCTTGTCGGCCTCTTCCGAGATCAGTACCTCATAACTGTCGGCGACCGTCAGCTTGCGTTTTACCGTGCGGCTGCCGAATGCCTTGCCGAAGATCGAGCCCAGATCCATCGCGCCCATGTTCATGCCCGGCTGGCCCGGAACCTCGAACATCGGCATCACCGGGGCACTGTCGGCCAGTTCGAGCTCGATCACCGTGTCGTCCAGCTCTCCCCGCTTCAGCTTGTCGCGAAACATCTCGCGGGTCTGGGGGCGGGCGTCCCTGCCGGTGATCGCCTCCAGCACGCGCTCTTCCGCGTTCCTGTGGGCCCGGGCCTTCACATCCTCGCGCATGTAGTCGCGCGTCTGCTGAATGGCCGCATCGACCAGATCGCGGACGATCTGCTCAACATCGCGGCCGACATAGCCAACCTCGGTGAATTTTGTCGCCTCGACCTTGATGAAGGGTGCCCGGGCCAGCCTGGCCAGCCGGCGGGAGATTTCTGTCTTGCCGACGCCGGTCGGACCGATCATCAGGATGTTCTTGGGATAGACTTCCTCGCGGATATCGTCGGGCAATTGCTTGCGCCGCCAGCGGTTGCGCAGGGCGACGGCAACCGCCCGTTTGGCATCCTTCTGTCCGATGATGAAACGGTCAAGCTCGCTGACGATCTCGCGCGGGGTCAGGTCGGTCATGTTCCTCGCCTTTCGGGCCGGTGTCCGAGCCTACCTAGTCATCCCTGCGCCATTGACAAGCCGCGTTCGACGGAATCGCCTCTGCCGGCCGGCTGTTCGTATTTCCGCGAGCTTTTGTGCGCCCAACAACCGAACCGGGGGCAGACACTGGCTGCGCAGTCGCTACTCTGCACACCGAAACGAACAGTAATCAGGAGGCGTTCATGAGTTTGCCAAAAATCGGTATCATCATTTCCAGTACCCGCGAGGGGCGGTTCGGCGACAGGCCGGCGGCATGGATCGCCGAAATTGCCGCCGCGCGACGGGATGCGACCTTTGAAATCGTCGATCTGCGGGACCATCCCCTGCCGTTCTACGACGAGGCGGCCTCGCCCGCCTATGGCGCGGTGGGCAATCCGGCGGGGCAGCACTGGGGTGAACTCATGGCCGGTTTCGACGGCTTCATATTCATCACCGCCGAATACAATCACTCGATCACCGGTGTCCTGAAGAATGCGCTCGATTACCTCTATCCCCAGATGAACCGGAAGCCCGCGGCGTTCGTTTCTTATGGCGGCGTGGGCGGGGCACGGGCGGTGGAACAGCTCCGGCTGATTCTGGTCGAGCTTCAGATGGCGCCGCTGCGCAATGCCGTCCATATCGGCATGAGCGAATACCTCGGCGTGGTGACCGAGGGTAAGAGCATCGCGGATTATCCCTATCTTGCCGAGTCGGCCAGGGTCATGCTCGACGATCTGCTGTGGTGGACCAGGGCGCTCGCCGATGCCCGGAGCGCCGGATAGCGTGCCCGCGCCCGCCGGTCAGCCGAGATAGACCTGACCGGCGGGATAGCGCACGCGCGACGTTCTGCGCGTTGCCAGCAGGAAACCCAGGGTCAGCGGCCCGACCCGTCCGAGGAACATCAGGAACATGATGACGATCCGGCCGAATGTATCGAGCTCGGACGTGGCGCCGCGGCTCAGCCCGGTGGTGCCGAATGCCGAGGAGACCTCGAACGCGAGATCGAGAAAATCGCCGTCATGCGAGATCGAGACGAGAAACACCGCGAACAGCAGGGTCAGCAGGGCGATTGTCGTCAGTGCCATCACCTTGAGCACCTGATCCCTGGTGATGGTGCGGTTGAAGACACGCGGTTCGCGGCGCTGGAAAAAGGCGACTGTCGCCAGCAGGGCCACCGCCAGTGTCGTTACCTTGATCCCGCCGGCGGTCGATGCGCTGCCGCCGCCGACGATCATCAGCGCGATCATCACCAGCGCGGTGCTGTCATGGGCATGTGAAAGATCGACGGTGTTGAACCCCGCCGTTCGTGTCGTCACCGACTGGAACCAGCTGGCCCAGAGCTTCGCGCCCGTCCCGTCGAGGCCGCCGAGCGTGCCGGGATTGGTCCACTCCAGTGCCGCGAACTGGACCATTCCATAAACGATCAGTCCAAGCGATCCGGCGAGCATCAGTTTGGAATGCAGCGTCAGGCGCCGCCAGCGCCGTTTTTCCACCACATCGCCGATCACGACAAACCCCAGCCCACCCAGCATGAACAGCGCCGGAACGGCGATATTGACCACCGGATTCGAAACCCAGGCCGACAGACTGTCGGGGAGAAGGCCGAAACCGGCGTTGTTGAAGGCGGAAATCGCGTGGAACAGGGCAAACCACAGCCCCCTTGCCAGGCCCATTTCCGGCACGAAGACGAAGCAGAGCGCCAGCATGCCCGCCGCTTCGACCACCAGCGAAATGCGGATGATGGAGCGGACCAGATCCATCAGGCTGTGGGTCGAGGCCTGGCCCAGTTCCTCGCGCAGGATGTGACGCGAGGGCAGGCTGATCTCGAGCCCCAGCGAGGTCAGCAACAGTACGGTAAAGGTCATCAGCCCGATGCCGCCGACCTGCATCAGCACCATCAGGACCGCTTGCCCGAAAAGGGTGAGGGTGGTGCCGACATCGATCAGCGAAAGCCCGGTCACGGTGACTGCCGAAGTGGCGGTGAACACCGCCTCCATGGCACTGATCGGCCGGGTTGTGCTGATCGGCAGTATCAGTGCCGCGGCACCGCTCAGGATGAAGACGAGATAGAGCAGCGCCAGCAGTACCGGGGGTGTCGGAAGCAGCGATTTCCGGCCGTGCCTGCGCACCATGTCAAAGGCTCGCGGCGAAATCGCGCAGATCGTTGCGGCGGCCCAGCAGCATCATCTTGTCCTCGACACTGAGCAGCGGATCCTCGGCCTCGCCCCCGAGGAAATCGGTGCCGCGCATCAACCCCAGACAGCGCACCCTGAACCGGCCGCCGAGATCCAGATCCGACAGGCGCTTCTTGTCGAGCACCGGCGGGACGAGAAAGTTCACCACGTGATATCCGTTGCCCAGGCTGAGGTAGTTGCGCATGCGGGGATTGTGCAACACCTGTGCCACATGAAGGCCGACCTCCTCCTCGGGCAGGATCACCCGTTCGACGCCGAGCTTGCTGAGGATACGGTGATGGGTGCGGTTCAGCGCCTTGGCCCAGACCGTCGGAACGCCGACCATCTTGGCATTGATCGTGGCCAGCACATTGGCCTCCAGATTCTCGCCGATGGCGATCAGCGCCACATCCGTGTCTCCCACCCCGGCCTCGCGCAGGGCGGCCTCGTCGCGGGCATCGGCGATCACCGCGTGCGAGATCAGGTCGGCGACCGACAGGACCGCCCGTTCCGAACTGTCGAT
>NZ_JBKEAE010000010.1:0-19633 GCF_047971885.1 Tropicimonas sp.
CCGCCGAACTGATAGGCGATGGTGGTCAGAAGCCGGCTTTGCGAGACGACGGGGGTGGCACCGGTGTTGAGCAGGGCAAAGCACCCGGTACCATAGGTCGATTTCATCATCCCCGGTTCGAAACAGGCCTGTCCGATGGTCGCGGCCTGCTGGTCGCCGGCCACGCCGAGAATCGGGATCGGCTCGCCCAGAAGCGACCGGTCGGCTTCGCCGAAATCCGAGGCGCAATCGCGCACATCGGGCAGCATCCGCAGCGGAATCCCCAGCAATTCGCAGATCGAACGGCTCCAGCCGCCCTTGTGGATATCGTAGAGCAGCGTGCGTGCGGCATTCGTCGCGTCGGTCGCGTGAACCCTGCCGCCGGTCAGCTTCCAGATCAGGAAACTGTCGACGGTGCCGAACAGCAATTCGCCCGCCCCGGCGCGGGCACGGGCGCCCTCAACGTTGTCGAGCAGCCATTTCAGCTTGGTACCCGAGAAATAGGGGTCGAGCAGCAGACCGGTCTTTTCGGTGAACATCGCCTCGTGGCCGGCTTCGCGCAGCGCGTCGCAGATCGGTGCGGTGCGGCGGTCCTGCCAGACGATGGCGTTGTGGATGGGCTCACCCGTCGTCCTGTCCCAGACCAGCGTCGTCTCGCGCTGGTTGGTGATCCCGATGGCGAGAACCTGCGAGGCGGGAATGCCGTGTTCCGAGATCACGTCCCGGCAGGTTCTGACCACGCTGCCCCAGATATCGGCCGGATCGTGCTCGACCCAGCCGGAAGCCGGAAAATGCTGCGGGAACTCCTCCTGCGCGATGGCGGCGATGCGCATGTCACTGTCGAACAGGATGGCCCGGCTCGATGTCGTGCCCTGATCGATGGCGAGAATATGGGTCATGGGTTCTCTCTCTTTCCTGCGCGGGGCGCCGCACCCGCCGGCCGCGGCCCCTTTTCGCTTCCGCCCAGATTTGCATGCCATGGCCCGAACCGGAAAGGCGAATCCGGCGGTGCGCGCTCAGGCCGCGATGGTCCTGCGTGCGTGCATCCAATCCTCCAGTGCCTCCACCTCGGCGGCACTCAGCCGCAGGCCCAGCTTCGAGCGCCGCCACAGCACGTCCTCGGCGGTGGCGGCGAATTCGCGATCCATCAGCCACACAACCTCGCGTTCGCTCAGGCTGTGCCCGAACCCACGGCCCAGATCGTCAGCCGAGGATGCCGCGCCCAGCACTTCGGGCACTTCGGTCCCGTAGGCACGGACGAGCCGCTCGGCCCATGCGGCATCGAGGAACGGATAGGCATGCCGGACCCGGGCGATCAGCGCATCCACACCGTCGACCGGAAAATCGCCGCCCGGCAATGGTGCCCGGGCGGTCCATGTGCCGGTTCCGCCCGGCACATGAGCGGCGATCCGATCGAGCGCGGCTTCGGCGAGCCGGCGATATGTCGTGATCTTGCCGCCGAATATGTTGAGCAGCGGCGCGCCCCTGTCGTCGATCTTCAGCACATAGTCGCGCGTCGCCGCCGTCGCCGATTTCGCGCCGTCCTCATAGAGCGGCCGGACACCCGAATAGCTCCAGACCACATCGTCCTCCGAGATCGGATTGCGGAAATAGCCGGAAGCAAGGTCGATCAGGTAGCGCTTTTCCTCCTCGGTGCAGCGCGGCTTGCTGTCGGGATCGTGGTGTTCCTTGTCGGTGGTGCCGATCAGGGTGAAATCGGTCTCGTAGGGGATGGCGAAGATGATCCGCCCGTCGGTTCCCTGGAAGAAATAGCACTTGTCGTGATCGAAGAGCCGGCGCGTGACGATGTGGCTGCCCCGGACGAGATGCACGTTCTCCCGCGTTCCGACATGCAGAACCTCCTCCAGCACCTGCTTGACCCACGGCCCGGCGGCATTGACCAGCATGGCCGCCTCGACGGTGCTTTCGCTGCCGGTGTCGCGGTCGCGCAGCGTCACGATCCACCTGTCCGGCAGGCGCTCGGTGTGCACCACCCTGGTCCGGGGCAGGATGCGGGCGCCCCGCGCCGCCGCGTCGCGCGCGTTCAGCACCGTCAGCCGGGCATCGTCGACCCAGCAGTCGGAATATTCGTACGCCTTGCGGTAGACCGGATCGAGCGGCGCGCCAACCGGATCCCCGGCCAGGTCGATCGCGGTGGTTCCGGGCAGGAAATCGCGCCCGCCAAGGTGATCGTACATGAACAGCCCGGCCCGGATCATCCATGCCGGGCGCCGCCCGCGGGTCCACGGCATCGTCAGGCTCAGCAGCTTCGAGGCCGGCGTCTGGGTGTCGAAGCGCATGTCGGGGCGATAGGGCAGCACGAAGCGCATCGGCCGGCTGATGTGCGGCATGTTGCGCAGCAGGACCTCGCGTTCGATCAGCGCCTCGCGCACCAGGCGGATCTCGAAATACTCGAGATACCGCAGCCCGCCGTGGAACAGCTTGGTCGACGCCGAGGAGGTGGCCGAGGCAAGATCGCCCATCTCCGCCAGCCCGACCGCAAGACCACGCCCTGCGGCGTCGCGCGCAATGCCGCATCCGTTGATGCCCCCCCCGATGATGAAGATGTCGAAGGCGTCTCGGCGGGCAGCGGATTCGGTCATGGCGGGCTCCGGAAATGCGCTTCCCACAAACATCAGGATGCCGCGCCGGTCAATCGATAATGTTCGTTTTTGTTCGATTATGGTCTTTTTGTCGCTCTATTTGCCGTCGTCGCCGAAAAATAAGGTTTGATCTTTCCCCAAATGGCAAAACCGAACATTATCGCGTCATGGCATTCAGCTTCAGGCAAACAGACATCATCGAACTGGCCCGGCAACGGGGCAAGGTCACGGTCGAGGGGCTGGCGCGGCATTTCGGCGTGACCTTGCAGACGATCCGTCGCGACCTGACCGAACTGGCCGAGGCGGGGGCGCTGGAACGGGTGCACGGCGGCGCCATGCCGCCGGCGCGGGTCAGCAACATCGGTTATGCGGAGCGTCGCGCGCTCAACGCCGGCGCCAAGGACGCCATCGCCCGCCGCTGCGCCGAGGCGATCCCGAACGGCTGTTCGCTGTTTCTCAACATCGGGACCAGTACCGAAGCGGTGGCGCGGGCGCTGCTGCGGCACCGCAAGCTGCTGGTGATCACCAACAACCTCAACATCGCCAATATCCTCGTCGCCAACCCCGAGGCCGAAATCCTGCTGGCGGGCGGATTGCTCAGGCGGTCCGACGGCGGGCTGACCGGCGCGCTGACCTCGGCACTGATCGAACAGTTCAAGGTCGATTACGCGGTGATCGGCTGTTCGGCGCTCGACCGCGACGGCGATCTGCTCGATTACGACCTGCAGGAGGTCAGCGTCTCGCAGACCATCCTGCGGCAGGCGCGCACCGCCTGCCTGGTCGCCGATGCCTCGAAGTTCGAGCGCAGCGCGCCGGTGCGGATCGCATCGCTTTCGGAAATCGACCACTTCTTCACCGACCGGCCGCCGCCACCGCCGCTGGACACACGTTGCCGCGACTGGGGCACCGGGGTGGTGATCGCCTGAGAGGCTCAGACCATGCGGATCGCATCGCGCGGGATGGTCAGCACGTACCCCTTGCGGGCGATATTGCGCACCAGCAGTTCGCTGACGATCTGATTGCCCAGCGAATCGCGCAGCCGCTTGATCCGCGTCGCACCCGCGGCTTCCTCGCAATCCTCGGGCCGGCGCCCCTGGATCGTCGCCTCGAGTTGGGCGCCCGACAGGATCTCTTCGTCCATGCGCGCTTCGGCCAGAACCGACAGTGTTTCGATCGCCGCCTCGGTCAGCTTGAATTCCATGTTGTTGATCAGGACCAGCCGCTCCTCGCGGCTGATGATCAGTTCGTTGACCTGAATGCCCTGCCGCTCAACTTCCTCCATGCGGCGATTGAGCGCCGCGATGATCCCCAGCAGCGCCAGCGCGGTCGCCAGCATGGCCACGGCAAAGACCAGCAGGACGAAGATGATCTGCCGGTAGCTTTGCAGCACTTCGGCGAACGAGGTGCCGCTGGCGGCAAGGATTTCCAGCAGCTTGATCTCGGCATCCGAAGTCAGATTGTCGTTTTCGACGAAAATCCGCTCGACACGGGTGTTGAACGCATCCGCGTCAGGAAGCGACCAGAACAGCCCGCCGGCCGCGATGGCGAGGATCAGGGCGATGGCCGCAATGCCGATATAGAGCGTGCGGCTGCCCGCCCTGCGCGCCTCAATAACGGAGGTGGTACTGTCCGGCACTCTTCTTCCTTTCGTCCAGCCCCTGCTCGTCGAAGACGCCCAGCACGTTCAGCAGCGTCCAGCCGTCCTTGGCAATGCGGGTGGCGATCTGCGACGCGGCGGCCTCGCGGGTGCAGGGCGATTCCCTGAGCCTGATCGTTCCGTAATGAAGACGCAGCGGATCGTCCCGCTTCGCCTTGTAATCGGCATAGCAGGCCGCCGACGCCGGGGCCGCAGCAAGCGCCAGCATCACTGCCAGCGCGGGGAAAAGAACGCGTGTCATCATGGGGCGACATTGGGCCGGAACGCCGGGACATTCAATAACCGCAGGGCTCCGGGCGCTCTGCAATCGGATAGCAGCCGGCCGATATTGAGCGATTTTCCGGATCCGGGCGAAGGATCGGCCATCGCCGCCGGGCGTCACGACACACCGGCATCGACGACATTGCGATTTACAGGAGACCCCCATGTTCAAGACACTTGCCGCCTCGGTTCTTTCCGTTTCCATCGCCCTCACCGGCCTGACGCCCGCCCCCGCCCGCGCCGAGGGCTCCGACGTTCAGAAATGGGTGATCGGCGCCGGCCTGCTGGCGATCACCGCCGCCGCCATCCGCGAACATCAGCGCGATCAGGAAAAGGACCGCAAGCGCGACAGGAAGAAGGCCGGGGAACGGCGCGAGCGGGAACGCGAGATCGCCTGGCAGCGCGAGCAGGACAAGCGGCAAAAATGGAAGCGCGAGGAAGAAAAACGCTACGAAAGCTGGAAACGCGCCGAGGACAAGCGCCGGCAACAGGCGACGCGGCGTGACAACGCCCGCAAGCAGCCGCCGGCGGTGATTCGCCCGCTGCCGGACCGCCGGAGCGACGCATCCCGAAATCGCAACCACGCACCCGAACGCATGATCGAACAGCGCCGGGACCTGCCGGGCAGCTGCGTGAAGACCTACAAGACACGTCAGGGCAAATCGACGGTTCTGCGGGGTGATTGCCTGCGCGGCAAGGGGGTCAACACCCGCGCACTGCCCGACCGTTGCGAGCGCCGCATCGACCGGCCCGGCGAGGTCAACGACCGGACGGCATGGTCGCGCGCCTGCCTCAGGGATTTCGGATATCGCATCCGGTAGGCACCGGCCGTCTGGTCCGGTCCGGATATCGGGCGGTGGTGGCGGGGGCTCCGGCCCTCGCCATCTTTTCGCTTGCACCCCGCCGCCACACGGCGTCCCCTGCCGGCATGAAACCGGATTTCCGCATGGAAGAAGACGCCCTGAGGGCGGGGTCGCGGGTGATCGCCGGGGTGGACGAGGTCGGGCGCGGGCCGCTCGCCGGCCCGGTCACTGCCGCTGCCGTGGTGCTCGACCCGGCGAACATTCCCGATGGCATCGACGACAGCAAGAAGCTGTCGCCGGGCCGCCGCGAAACGCTGGCGGACCTGATCCACCGGACATCGCGGGTTGCGGTGATCCATGTCGGCGTGGACGAGATCGACCGCCTCAACATCCTGCGCGCATCCCATCTGGCGATGGTGCTGGCCTTGCGGCGGCTGCCGCAGGTTCCCGATCTGGCGCTGATCGACGGAAAGCTGCTGCCGCACGATCTGCCCTGTCCGGCGCAGGCGCTGGTCAAGGGCGACGCGCGCAGCCTGTCCATCGCCGCGGCCTCGATCGTCGCCAAGGTCGCCCGTGACCGGGTGATGGTGGATTTGGCGCAACAGCACCCCGGCTACGGCTGGGAGCGCAACGCAGGATATCCCACGGCCGGACACAGGGCGGCGCTCCGAAATCTGGGGGCGACCCCACACCATAGACGTTCCTTTGCTCCGGTGCGCAACATATTGTATCAAGAAAAAACCACAACCTCTTGATTTAAAAAAGAATTTGACCGCGAATCACCTTTGACTCATTCTGTCGGCAAGACGACGCCCACAAAAACGGGGCGCGGGACAGAGGCAGACATGACAAAGACGACGATCCGTGCTGCGGCCAGACCGCTGCCGCTGAATCAGATCATTGCCGGCGATTGCATCGAAGCGATGCGCGGATTGCCGGATGGCTCGATCGACCTGATCTTTGCCGATCCGCCCTACAACCTGCAACTCAAGGGCACGCTGCACCGTCCGGACAACAGCCTTGTCGATGCAGTGGACGACGAATGGGACAGTTTCGCCAGTTTCGCCGCCTACGACCGCTTCACCGAGGACTGGCTGACGCAAGCGCGCCGCCTGCTCAAGCCCGACGGCGCGATCTGGGTGATCGGCTCCTATCACAACATCTTCCGCGTCGGCGCGCGGATGCAGGATGCCGGCTTCTGGATCCTCAACGATGTGATCTGGCGCAAGTCGAACCCGATGCCGAATTTCCGCGGCAAGCGGCTGACCAACGCACACGAGACGATGATCTGGGCCAGCAAGTCCGAAGGCGGCAAATACACCTTCAACTACGAGGCGCTGAAGGCGCTGAACGAGGGGGTGCAGATGCGTTCGGACTGGGTGTTGCCCATTTGCAACGGCGGCGAACGGCTCAAGGATGCCAACGGCGACAAGGCCCACCCGACCCAGAAGCCCGAATCGCTGCTGCATCGCGTCCTGATCGGCACCACCAACCCGGGCGACGTGGTGCTTGACCCGTTCTTCGGCACCGGCACCACCGGCGCGGTGGCCAAGATGCTCGGGCGCGATTTCATCGGCATCGAACGCGAGGAGGCCTATCGCAAGGTGGCCGGCGCTCGCATCGCCAATGTGCGGCGGCTGGATTCCGACGCGCTCGCGGTTTCGACCTCGAAGCGGGCCGAGCCGCGTGTCCCCTTCGGTCAACTCGTCGAACGCGGCATGCTGCGCCCGGGTGAAATGCTGGTCTCTCCCTCGGGCAAGGCCGCCAAGATCCGCGCCGACGGTACGCTGATCGCCAAGGACACACGCGGCTCGATCCATCAGGTCGGCGCTGCGCTCGAAGGCGCCCCCTCGTGCAACGGCTGGACCTACTGGCATTTCCGCCGCGACGGGCGCCCGGTGCCCATCGACGTGTTGCGCCAGCAAATCCGCGCCGAAATGCGCACCCGTCCCTCCTGAGACCCGCGAACGACATCATTTCCACTCACGAACACCATTCCACTCACGAACTACCGCCGGTGCCTGTGGCCTGACACAATCGGCACCAACTCGACCCCGCCTTCACCGGCGGGGTCCTTTTTTGACCGGCGGGCCCGTACATGTCCGGCATGCAGGCATTGTTGCGCAACTTGCACCGGCGGTCACAGGAATTGACCGTTTCCGAATGTCGACAGGGCGGACGGACGGACGGACGGGCGAACCGATCCCCAGGGCGCTGTTCAACTGCCCGGATTTCGGGCAAATCCCGGCGCCGCGACAGGAGTTAACGTCGCAGTCTGCGGGGTATCAATTCCACTGCGGACAAAACCGTGACAAGTTCCCGCCCGACAGGACGAAACGTCAAGGAGAGCAAGATGGCACTTTCGGAGCAGGAAATTGCACGCATCAAGCAGAGCTTCGATGATCTGGAACCGAATCTCGAACCGACATCGGTCCATTTCTACGAGGAACTCTTTGTTCGCGCCCCGCACATGCGCTCGCTCTTCCGCGAGGATCTCAAGGGTCAGGGCATGCGGTTCATGAACACGCTGGGGCTAATCCTCGACAACATGGTGGACCCGGACACGGTGCCGGTGAACTACGAGGAGCTTGGCCGCATGCACCGGGTTCTGGGGATCAAACGGGGCGATTTCGCGCCGATGGAGGATGCGCTGATCGCCTCGCTGGCGTTCAAGCTGGGCGACGGGTTCGATGGCGAACTGGAAACTCTGTGGCGCGCGGCCTACCGCGATTTCAGCGCCCGGCTTGTCGCGGAGGGTGATATTCCCGACTGACGGCCCCTACCCGTCCGTCGGCGCAGGGTGACCAAGGTGGCAGGAGAAGCGGAACGATGGACCAGCAGGAACTGACCGGAATCGAACGGGCGCGGCGGGGAATATTTTCGCGCGACTGGTTCGGGCAATTGTACCGGGGCGAGCTGTCGCTGGGAGATACATTCTGGATCGGCAACTTCGGCACAGCCCTCGTGCTCGCTCCGGCGATCTTCGCCGGATACGTGGCGCTGATCGTCCTCGGCGCCGGCGCCGCCGTCTGGCCGTGGTTTCTCGGGCTGACCGCGACGGCCGTCTTCGTCCATTTCGCCTTTCTCGCCTGCGCCGTCTTCATCGCCGCGACGCAGGCCCCGGAGGCCGGCGGATGGCGGTGGGCGGGCGTGGCCATCACCGTCGCCAACGCCGCCGGAGCGGCGCTGTTCGCCATCCGCTTTCTTTCGCCCTGAGAGCCGCCGGACACTGCCGTACACGGAATGCACCGCAGCGCGGGTGTCACTCGGCCGCGTCGGCCCAGGATTCGACCGGCGGGCAGGTGCAGACCAGATTGCGATCGCCATAAACGTTGTCGACCCGCCCCACCGGTGGCCAGTACTTGTCGACACGGAAGCTGCCCGGCGGGAAACAGCCGCGCTCGCGCGGGTACTTGCGGTCCCAGTCGGCAACCAGATCCTCGACCGTGTGCGGCGCATGGCGCAACGGCGATTCCTCGATCGCGATCTCACCCGCCTCGACATCGGCGATCTCGCCCCGGATCGACAGCATGGCGTCGATGAAGCGGTCAAGCTCGGCCCTGGTCTCGGATTCGGTCGGCTCGACCATCAGCGTTCCGGCCACCGGCCACGACATGGTCGGCGCGTGGAAACCGGAATCCATCAGCCGCTTGGCAATATCGTCGACCGTCACCCCCGCCTCGGCAAAGGGCCGGGTATCGAGGATGCACTCATGCGCCACCCTGCCCTGCGCGCCCTTGAACAGCACCTCAAAGGCGCCCGACAGGCGCGCGGCAATGTAGTTTGCGCTGAGGATGGCAACCTTGGTCGCCTGGGTCATCCCCGCGCCGCCCATCAGCAGGCAATAGGCCCACGAGATCGGCAGGATGGAGGCCGAACCGTAAGGCGCCGACGAAACAGGCCCCTCGGCACCGCCGGTCACGGGATGCCCGGGCAGATAGGGCGCCAGATGCGCCTTGACCCCGATCGGGCCCATGCCCGGCCCGCCGCCGCCATGCGGGATGCAGAAGGTCTTGTGCAGGTTGAGGTGGCTGACATCCGAGCCGATATCGCCCGGCTTCACCAGCCCGACCATGGCATTGAGGTTCGCCCCGTCCAGATAGACCTGCCCGCCGTGCCGGTGGGTGATGGCGCAGACCTTGCGCACGGTATCCTCGAACACGCCGTGGGTGCTGGGATAGGTGATCATGCAGGCGGCCAGCCGGTCGCCGGCCGCTTCCGCCCTGGCCGTGAAATCCTCGATGTCGATATCGCCGTTCGGGGCCGATTTCACCACGACCACCTTCATCCCTGCCATGCTGGCCGAGGCCGGGTTGGTACCGTGCGCCGATACCGGAATCAGGCAGACATCGCGCGCCTCGCCCCGGGCGCGATGATAGGCGGCGATGGTCATCAGGCCCGCGTATTCGCCCTGCGCGCCGGAATTGGGCTGCATCGACATGGCGTCGTAGCCGGTGATCTCGCACAGCTTGGCCGAGAGATCGGCGATCATCTCGGCATAGCCCTGCGCCTGATCCGCCGGAACAAAGGGATGAAGCTGGCCGAATTCCGGCCAGGTGATCGGCATCATCTCGGCCGCCGCGTTCAGCTTCATCGTGCACGACCCAAGCGGGATCATCGCCCGGTCGAGCGCCAGATCGCGGTCGGCAAGGCGCCGCATGTAGCGCATCATCTCGGCCTCGGCCCGGTTCAGGTGAAAGATCGGATGGGTAAGATACTCGCTCTCGCGCAGCAGATCCTCCGGCAGGGCGACCCCATCGGGGTTGCCGAAAGTCTCGGCAACCCCGAAGGCGCGCCAGACCTTCTCGATGGTCTCGGGCGTGCAGGTCTCGTCGACCGAAATGCCCACCCTCGTTTCGCCGAACCGGCGCAGGTTGATACCCTCGGCCACCGCCGCGCGCAGGACCGCCCCCTGAAGCGGCCCGACCTCGACGGTGACCGTGTCGAAAATGCGCTCGGGCGAGACATCGAAACCGGCATCCCGCAAGCCCCCGGCCAGCCGGACCGCCATCACATGCACCCGCTCGGCAATCGCGCGCAGCCCTTTCGGCCCGTGAAAAACCGCATAGAACGAAGCCATCACCGCCAGCAGCGCCTGCGCGGTACAGACGTTGGACGTGGCCTTTTCGCGGCGGATGTGCTGTTCGCGGGTTTGCAGCGACAAACGATAGGCCTTGTTGCCGCGCGCATCGACCGAAACGCCGACGATCCGCCCCGGCATCGACCGCTTGAACTGGTCGCGGCAGGCCATATAGGCGGCATGCGGGCCGCCGTAGCCCATGGGCACACCGAACCGCTGGGCCGAGCCCACGGCGATGTCGGCGCCCATCGCGCCGGGCTCCTTCAGCAGCAGCAGGCCCAGCGGGTCGGCGGCAACGATACCGATGGCCTGCGCGGCATGCAGCGCCTCCATCTCGGGGGTGAAGTCGCGCAGCCTGCCGTCGGTGCCGGGGTACTGGAACAGCGCCCCGAACACGGCCCCCGCATCAAGCTGGTCGGCCGGCGCCACGATCACCCTGATGCCAAGCGGCGCGGCACGGGTCTCGACCACGGCGATGGTCTGGGGGTGGCAGTTGTAGTCGACAAAGAAGGCCGTGGCCTTCGACTTCGCCACACGCTGCGCCATCACCATCGCCTCGGCGGCGGCGGTGCCCTCGTCGAGCAGCGAGGCATTGGCAACCTCGAGCCCCGTCAGATCGGAAATCATCGTCTGGAAGTTCAGCAGCGCCTCGAGCCGGCCTTGCGCGATTTCGGGCTGATAGGGCGTATAGGCGGTGTACCACGCCGGATTTTCCAGGATGTTGCGCTGGATAGCCGGCGGCGTGACCGTACCGTAATACCCCTGCCCGATCAGCGATTGCAGAACCCGGTTCTTCTGCGCCACCTGACGCATCCTTACCAGCAACTCCCCTTCGGGAAGCGGCGGCCATGCCAGTGGCGTTTCCTGCCGCAGCGAACCGGGCACCGTCTGATCGACAAGCTGGTCGAGGGAGTCCGCCCCGACGGCTTCGAGCATCTTCACCATTTCCTCGGGCGAAGGGCCGATGTGACGGCGGTTGGCGAAATCGTATGGATCGTAGGCGGTGGGCGTGAATGGCACGGCGGGCCTCCCGTGGGCGATTGAAAAACCGCAGCGCCGGACGGAACAGTCCGGGCACTGACCCGGCCGGCGGCACCCTGGTCCGCGGGCCGGGATACGGCGGAAGCTGACAGGACGGTCTGCCGGCGCCTAGCCGATCAGGTCCTTGTAGGCGTCTTCGTCCATGTAATCATCGAGTTGCGAGGCGTTTTCGATCTTTACCCTGAAGAACCACCCGTCGCCTTCGGCGTCATCGTTCACCGTTCCGGGCTTGTCGACGATGGTCTCGTTGATGGCGACAATCTCGCCATCGACCGGTGCGGCGATATCCGACGCGGCCTTGACCGATTCGATGACCACAACCTCGTCTCCCTTTGTGATCTGGGTTCCCGGTTCGGGCAGTTCGACGAAGACGATATCGCCCAGTTGCTCCTGGGCGTGGTCGGTGATGCCGACGGTCACGATATCCCCCTCGAGGCTCAGCCACTCGTGGTCTTCGGTATATTTCATGCGCGTTTCTCCTCAGCGTTTGTAGGTGGAAGGACGGAAGGGAAGCCCGGCAACGCGCGCCGCAAGCCGCTTGCCGCGCACCTCGCCCCAGACGCGGGTTCCGGCGGCGGACAGGCGCAGGGGCAGGTAGCCCATGGAAATCGGATGCCCGACACTGGGGCCAAAGGCGCCCGAGGTCACGCGGCCGACCGGATGCGAATCGCTTTCGGCCTCGAACAGTTCCACCCCGTCGCGCATCGGCGCGCGGCCTTCGGGAACCAGCCCGACGCGGCGCTTGTCTTCGGGGTCGGCATCGCCGGCAAGCTTCGGCCCGATCACGGTATCGCCGGGGTATTTTCCGGCACGTACGCCGCCGGGGCGCCGCGCCTTCTGGATCGCCCAGGCCAGCCCTGCCTGCACCGGGTCGGTCGTCGTGTCGATATCGTTGCCATAAAGGCAGAGCCCGGCCTCGAGCCGCAGACTGTCGCGCGCGCCCAGACCGACCGGCGCAACCTCGTCCATCGCCAGCAGGGCACGGGCGAAATCGTCGGCCCGGCCCGATTCGACCGAAACCTCGAATCCGTCCTCGCCGGTGTAGCCCGAGCGCGAAACCCAGAGACTTCCGAACTCGCTGGGGAAAACGCCTATATCCATGAAGGCCATATCCGCCACCGGTGCGATCCGGTCGAGCGCGGTTTCCGCCCTGGGCCCCTGGATGGCGATCAGCGCGCGGTCGGTGATCTCGATCACATTCGCCTGCGGCAGGTTGCGCCGCATGTGGTCGAGGTCGAACGCCCGCCGCGACGCATTGACAACCATGAACAAATGGCCGTCGCGCCGTCGCGCGACCATCAGATCGTCGAGGATGCCACCATCCTCGGCAGTGAAGAACGCATAGCGCTGGCGCCGGTCGCCCAGATTCGCCAGCGCCTGCGGCACCAGCCGTTCAAGATCGAGCGCAACGCTGTCGGCATCGAGCAGGACCTGCCCCATGTGGCTAACGTCGAACAGCCCGGCCGCCTCGCGGGTGTGCAGATGCTCCTTCATCACGCCAGCCTTGTACTGCACCGGCATCTCGTAGCCGGCGAACGGCACCATCCGGGCACCAAGCTCCAGATGCAGCGCGTGAAGCGGGGTTTTCTTCAACTGATCGGTCATCGGTCTTCCTCCGTCTCGTGCGTCCGCCGTCGGGAAAACCACGGCACCACCCGGGCCGCATCCGCAGCCCTCCTGATGCCCCCTCTGTTCTTTTGCCTGAGATCGTTATCCCTTCGGCGGGGGCCGCGCCCCTCTCTCCAGAGTTTCGTCCCCGTGCGGTCCGTTTGCCTGAGAGTTTACCGGGGCGGTTGCTCCTTCGGCACCGGTCGAATGGACCGGGTTCTCCCGACGCGGGGTAACTTACCGATATATCAGCCCTGCGCGCACGGCAAGTCTTGCCAATCGCGACGGTGCGTCGGAATTTCCGCTCATGGCGAACGCTCTGTTTTTCGGCTACGGCTCGCTTGTCAACGCCGCCACGCACGGCTTTTCCGGCTGCCGGCCCGCCCGGCTCGACGGGTGGCGCCGGGTCTGGGTGCCAACCGGGCTGCGCACCCGCGCCTTCCTGTCAGCCGAACCTGCCAATGGCGCCATCGACGGGCTTGTCACGGCGGTGCCGGAAGGAGAGCGGGCCGCGCTCGACGCGCGCGAGCAAGCCTATACGCAGCACCGCGTGCAGGTATGCCTGACCGGAACCGGCCGGGAAACGACGGTCAGGCTCTACGCGGTGCCTGCACGGCACAGGATCGCCCCCCTGCCCCGGCACCACCTTGCGCTGAGCTATATCGATGTCGTCGTGCAGGGGTTTCTCGATATCTATGGCGAGACCGGCGCGCGCCGGTTCTTCTCCACAACTGCCGGCTGGGACCTGCCGGTCGTCGACGACCGTCAGGCACCACATTATGCCCGCCACCGCCCGCTGCGCCCGTGGCAACGCGCGTTTGTCGACGCCGGACTTGCGGCCCTGGGCGTAACGATTCGCCGCCCGTGACCCGCGGGGCAACCGGCCGGATCTATCGTACCACCGGCTTTGCCTGCATCAGCGGCATGAATTCGGCCAGTTCGGGGCCGCGCGCGCGGCCGGTCAGTGCCTTGCGCAGCGGCATGAACAGCGCCTTGCCCTTGCGGCCGGTCGCCGCGCTCACCGCGCCGCTCCAGCCTGCCCATGTCGTTTCGTCGAAGGGCAGATCGGGCAGCATGGCCAGCGCGATGCGAACGAACTCGGTATCCTCGGGTTCGACAAGCGCGTCGGCGCCTTGCCAGAGGATCGCCCACCAGCCGGCCATGTCGCCGCGCGTGGTGACGTTCTCGCGCACCATGTTCCAGAACCGCTCGGCCAGAGCATCCGGAACGCCGAGCGCCGCAACCTCGTCCGCCACCGCAGAGTAGGGCAGCGCGTGCAGGTAGCGCGCGGTCAGCGGCAACAGGTCTTCGACATCGAACTTGGTCGGCGCGGCACCGAAATGGCTCAGGTCGAACCCGTCGATCAGTTCCTGATGCGAGGTTCGCAGTTCCACCGGATCGGACGAGCCAAGCCGCGCCATCAGCGAAAGAAGCGCCATCGGTTCCACCCCCTGCGCACGCAGATCGCGCAGCGACAGCGTGCCCAGACGTTTCGACAGCGGCTCGCCCTGTGGCCCGGTGAGCAGCGAATGATGGGCAAAGGCGGGAACATCGCCCCCCAACGCCTCGATGATCTGGATTTGCGTCGCGGTGTTGGTCACATGATCCGAGCCGCGCACCACATCGGTGACCCCCATGTCGGTATCGTCCACCACCGAGGCGAGCGTATAGAGCACCTGCCCGTCGCCACGGATCAGCACCGGGTCGGAAACGCTGGCCGCATCGATCGAGATATCGCCCAGAATCCCGTCCTGCCATTCGATGCGCTGCTGATCGAGCAGAAAGCGCCAGTGTCCGGGCCGCTCGGCGCGCAGGGCGTCCTTCTCGGCCTCGGTCAGCTTCAGCGCCGCGCGGTCGTAGACCGGCGGCCTGCCCATGTTGAGCTGCTTCTTGCGCTTCAGATCCAGTTCGGTCGGGGTCTCGAAACACTCGTAAAACCGTCCCCTGGCGCGCAGGTCGTCCGCCGCCGCCACATAGCGGTCGAGCCGGGCGCTCTGCTTTTCGATCCGGTCCCATCCCAGCCCGAGCCATTCCAGATCCTCCTGGATGGCATCCGCATATTCCTGCTTCGAGCGCTCCGGATCGGTATCGTCGAGCCGCAGGATGAAGGTGCCGCCCGCCTTGCGCGCGATCAGCCAGTTGAACAGCGCCGTGCGCAGGTTGCCGACGTGCAGGTATCCCGTGGGGGACGGGGCGAAACGGGTGACTGTCATCTCGGGCCTCCTATGGCGCGCGCTCTTTCACAGGGCGGCGTTCTTGTCCATACCGGGCCGGGACATCGGAGGAAACCGCCATGGACTGGGCAAATGCCGGGGCACCGGGCCTCGCCGACATCGAAGCACTGGCCGAGGCGGCGCGCGCCGCCCTGCCCGCCCCGTTCGCCGGCCCGGCGCGCGAGGTGCTGCTGCGCATCGCCGAGATGGCCGACGACGACATGCTCGGCAGCGTCGGCGCCCAAGACCCGTTCGAACTGACCGGGCTGTACGACGGGATCCCGCTGACCGAACGCTCGGTCATGGACCAGCCCGACCGGCCCGACACAATCTGGCTTTTCCGCCGCGCGATACTCGACGAATGGTGCGAGCGCCAGGAGGTGCCGCTGGGCGAGCTTGTCGCCCATATCGTCGTGCACGAATTCGCCCATCATTTCGGCTGGTCCGATGCCGACATCGCCCGCATCGACCGCTGGTGGGAATAGGCCGCGCATCGGGGCGGTATCCGCCTCGTCGGATTGTGATGCGGCTGCATGCGTTTTGCGGATAGCATCGGCCGTGAACCGACCGGACAGGAGGATCCCGGATGACGATCAAGATCACCCGCCGCGCCGCCCTTGCCGCCGCCGCCGCCATGCCGGTGTCGCTGGCTGCGCCGCTGCCACTGCGGGCGCAGGATGGCGCGACGAAACCGCTGCCGATGGGCCGGGCGCGCGGCTTCCGGCTTGGCGATATCGAGGTGACGGCGATCCTCGCCGGCAGCGCGCCGCGCGACGAGCCGCATTCGATCTTCGGGCTGAACGTGCCGGACGAGGAGTTCGCCGCCGTCAGCGCGGAGAATTTCATCCCCACCGACAGGGCGCAGTTCTATTTCACCCCGACGGTGGTGAGAACGGCGGACAGCACGATCCTGTTCGATACCGGCCCCGACGCCGCCGGCACGACCGCCGCGCTGGCCGAAGCCGGCTACGCGCCCGGGGACATCACGCATGTGGTGATCACCCACATGCACGGCGACCATATCGGCGGGCTCACCACCGGGGATGGCCAGCCCACCTATGCCAGTGCGTCCTATATCACCGGGCAGGTCGAATACGACCACTGGGCGACAACCGGCAACGCGGGGTTCGAAACCCAGGTGCGCCCGCTGGCCGACAGGTTCACCTTCGTCGGCGACGGCGCCACGGTCGCGCCCGGCATCACCTCGGTCGCCGCCTTCGGCCACACACCGGGGCACATGGCCTACATGCTCGACAGCGGCGGGGCGCGGCTGATGCTGATCGCCGACACCGCCAACCACTACGTCTGGTCGCTGGGCTATCCCGACTGGGAAGTGCGCTTCGACAACGACAAGACCATGGCCGCCGAAACCCGGCGCCGGGTGCTCGGCATGCTTGCCGCCGACAGGGTTCCGATGATCGGCTATCACATGCCGTTTCCGGCAGCCGGATTCGTCGAACCGCGCGGCGACGGGTTCCGCTATGTTCCCGTCAGCTATCAGCTGATGTAGCCGGCTCGGGGGCCGGCACCGCCGAAACCGGTCCGACGGGGCAGTTCCGCCGCGGAATCGCATCTTCGGGCGCGTCTGCAATCCCGGAATGCCGGGATTGCAGAGCGCGGTGATTTTACGCGCTTTCTGTGGTTGCAAAAGCGCTGTGGATCCGCAGTGTGTGCGCAAACATCGCAAGAAACCGGTGGAGTGATGAAATGGCCGACATTCTCACGCTGACGCTGAATCCAGCGCTGGACATGAATACGGAGACGGACAAGGTGGTACCGGACGTCAAGCTCCGGTGCACCGACCCCAAGGTCGACCCGGGTGGGGGCGGAATCAACGTTGCGCGGGCCATCACGCACATGGGCGGCGAGGCGATTGCCATCGTCGCGACCTCGGGCCACAACGGCAACCGGCTGCTCGACCTGCTCAAGGAAGAGGGAATCACCCCGGTACCTATCCCGTGCCCGGGAGAGACGCGCCTCAGCATGGTGGTGAACTGCAAGGAGACCGGTCTGCAATACCGTTTCGTCCTGCCAGGACCGGAGTGGAAGGCACAGAACGTCCAGAACGCCATCGACACGACGATCAGGCACGCGCCGAAGGACGGCCTGATCATCTTTTCGGGCAGCCTGCCGCCCGGCGTTCCGATCAATTTCAGCGATTCGCTCGCCAGGGCCATCGGCGGTGCGGGCGCGAAGCTGATCATCGACACCTCCGGGCCCGCCCTGAAGCGGATCGTCGAGGAGCACCGGTCGCGTCCCTTCCTGCTGCGTTCGGACGACGAGGAGGCCGAGGGGCTGGCCGGCCGCAAGCTGGCGACCCCGTCCGACACGGCGGCCTTTTCGCGCGAGCTGATCGGGCGTGGCGTGGCCGAGAACATCATCTTCGCCCGCGGCGCCGAGGGCTCGGTGCTGACCACCGCGCAAGGCTCGTGGCTCGCCACCGCCGCCAAGGTGAAGGTCGTCTCCAAGGTCGGCGCCGGCGACAGCTATGTCGGCGGGTTCACGCTGGCGCTGGCACGTGGCGAGACCATCCAGGAAGCGGCACGCTGGGGCGCGGCCGCCGCCTCGGCCGCGGTCACCACCGAGGCGACGCGGCTCTGTGCCCGCGAGGATGTCGAACGCCTGCTGCCGCAGTGCCAGCTGATCGAACTCTGATCCCAGAGCACCATGCAAGTCACGATCTATCATAACCCGGCCTGCAGCAAGTCGCGCGACGTGCTGCGGGTCATCGAGGCCGCCGGCTACACCCCGAAGATCGTCCAGTACATGCGCGAGGGCTGGAACCGCGACGAACTCAGGACGCTGCTCGACGAGGCCGGCCTTTCGCCGCGCGACGTGATGCGCCGGGAACGCGGACCGGCGATGGAACTGGGCCTGCTGGAGGAGGGTGTCACCGACGACCGGATCCTCGACCAGATGGTCGCCCATCCGGTAATCGTCGAGCGGCCCATCGTGCGGACCGACCGTGGCACGCGGCTCTGCCGGCCCGTCGGCACGGTGCTGGAGATTCTCGACAAATGGCCCGAGGGGCCGTTTTCCAGATCGAACGGCAAGCTGCTGATCGACGCGCAGGGTCTTCCGGTTCCCGGCGTCTGAAAGCGGCGCTCACTCGGTATCGTCGGCATAGACGCGGATATAGCGGCCGCCGACCTCGACCCCGACAAAGGCCTGCCCGAAGGCACGGCACAGGCGCTGGCCAAAGGCCACCACCGCATCGCTGTCGTCGGTACGGATGCGCGCCAGAAGCACCTTGCGCAGATCGCCGTCGATCAGCGCATGCGCCTCGCTGATGGTGATGGCGGGAAAGAACACCGCCGCCTCCTGCGCCAGTTTCTGGATATCGGCCCCGGTCAGCCAGCGCCTCCCGGTATTGGGCAGGTAGACATGGTGCACATCCTGACCGATCTCGACCTCCAGATGGCGCACGGCCTCCTTGCGGCCGTCGACGACCAGCGGCGCGTCATTCAGGATGGCGCGCTCCGCCGAGGCGGCGGTTTGCTCGAACAGTTCCTCCAGCCGGGGGTTGGCGCCCCGGCCCGCCTCGACCAGTTCACGACACGATCTGAGGTACCCGAGCTTGCGCTCCACATCCCACCCCGCAGGGGCGGACACCACCAGAGAGCGCAGGTTCGAGATCACGTCGGCAATCTTCACCGCACGGGACTCGGCCGGTTTCCCGGGCATCGCGGCGATACGGCTGCGCTTGCGCTCGGGTTTGCTGAGCGACATGTCATCGGTATTTTCGCTCACGATTCGCGCGACACGCGCGCCAAACAGGCCGGCGAGGGTTTCGACGGACACGCCGGCATCCTCGATCGTGTCGTGCAGCAGCCCGGCGATCATCAGGTCCCGGTCCCGCCCGCCGGTCGATTGCCCGACCAGATCCATCACCTCGATCAGATGGTTGACATAGGGCTCCTGCGCCGCCCCCTTGCGGCGCTGGTTGCGGTGCGCCTCGGCGGCGAAGACGAGGGCCCGGGACAGGGCAAGGATGTCGTCGGACATGTAAGCATCCCCGAATTTCTGACCCGGCGCGGGCGCATCTCGGTTGCCAATCCCTAGAACGGCGGAGCGACGGCGAAAAAGGGTCTCCGGATGCGATTCTTGCGCCGGGTGGCGCCAAAGCCACCGTTCGCGGCCGTCCGGTCAGCTTTCCAGCCGGTCGCGCCAGCGGTTGACGATCGGGTAGCGGCGGTCGAGCCAGAAGGCGCAGCGCGTCAGCCGCGCACCGGGTGCGGCCTGAAACCGCTTGTATTCGCTCAGATAAACCAGCCGCTCCACCTGTTCGACATCGGCGATGTCGAAGCCCTCGGCGACGATCTCGCCGATGCTCATGTCCTCGTCGACCAGCCGTTCGAGGATGCCGTCCAGAACCGGATAGGGTGGCA